>NZ_RZPL01000148.1:0-9763 GCF_004022805.1 Mesorhizobium sp. M7A.F.Ca.CA.002.04.1.1
GGAAAGGCCTGGCGGGCAAGCTGCGGCTGGGCATGACCTACACGGTCGTCGGCTACTACATGTCGCGCCACTACGCGCGCTTTCGAAAGACCTATCCCGAGATCGAGGTCGAGGTGCTGGAACTGCCCCGAGACGCTCTCGAAAGCGGGTTGATGTGCGGGGACATCGACATGGCCGTGATGCTGGTGTCGAACCTGGAGCACACCAAGGAGTTGGCGCAGGAGGTCTTGATGCGGTCGAACCGCCGGCTCTGGCTTTCGGCTGATCATCACCTCCTCGCGCGGCAGGAGATCAGCCTCGCCGATGTGGCGGCGGAAGATTATGTCATGCTGACGGTTGACGAGGCACGCACGACGGCCGCCCGTTACTGGGATGCCGCGGGCCTTTCGCTCCGCGCCGTCCTTACCACCAGTTCGGTCGAGGCCGTGCGGTCGCTCGTGGCTGCCGGCATGGGGGTCACTGTCCTGTCCGACATGGTTTACCGCCCCTGGTCCTTGGAGGGGCAGCGCATCGAAGTGCGCGGGCTTGTCGAGCCCATCCCCACTATGGACGTTGGCCTTGCCTGGTCGCGTGACAGATCAATCGAACCGGCGGCTGCGGCCTTCCGGGCCTTTATGTCCGTAACCATGGGCGGCGGCGGCTAACCTCCTGCCGCCAGTCAGGCGCTATGGCTGGTTGAGCAGCGGAGCATGCCGCGCGCAGGAGCTGATGCCTCGCATCATCAAGGGGGATTTCACCTTTGTCGCAAATTACCTCGTCATCGTCGTCCCTCAGGTTGCTCCCGACAAACAGAAGGAATTCTTGGACAGTCTTATTGGTCCACCTCGGACCGGAACCGGAGAAGTTTCTCATCGGCGGGCGGTGACTTCACGGTTGCGGGCTACGATCTGCTCGTGGCGGAGGGGAGGCGTCGCCTCGATGAAGCCCTTGATCAGCGCGTCGCGAATTCCGGGTGCGCGCGCCTTTTCCGCCGTGGACAGCGCATCCTGAAGATCAGGCAACGTCAGTTCCGTGCAGTAGGCGGGCGTGCCCGGTTGCTCAGCGCATGGTGCGCGGATCTATTCCGTATTGAGCGGACATCCAGAGGGTCGCGCAGGGCGGTGCTGCCGACGGAGCAGTCCGCCTCGAAACTCGTATAGCTCGCGGCATCTACTGACGGCGCGCGCCAGGCGCCAGGCAGGTTGCGGTGCCCGTTGTCCGGATGCATGCCGGTATCATCTGCCTGATCATCGTGTCCTCGTTTCGCTCGCTAATGCCGACCTGTTAGAATAATCGACCGGGGGCTATATGGAGACTCTCTCCGATTCGGCTTTTAGATACGGAGAGTGTCTCCGGTATTCAAGGGTTCAAGGTCAGTAATGTCGCAATTTTCGGTCGCGTCAGCCCTGCGCAGGGACGCGCAGCATAATCGGGCGCACATTCTCGAGGTGGCGCGACAAGCGTTCGGCAACGACAGTGTTGACGTTTCGATGGATTCTATTGCGAAGCTGGCGGGCGTGGGAGCAGGGACGCTCTACCGCCATTTTCCAAACAAAGACGCCCTGCTGGCTGCGCTGTTAGTTCTTCATTATGAAGGCCTCGACCATCGTCGCGTTGAAATCGAAGCCGGGGAGAGCGATGCAGGCCGCGCACTCGAACTCTGGGTTGAAGCTCTCGGCGACTGGATGCTGGCTTATGAGGGCTTGCCTGAACCGTTACGGGCGGCTTGCCGAGTAGAATCCCCGCTGACGCCGACCTGCCATGCTGTCATCGCGACGACGGAGCGAATCCTGAAGGCTGCACAGGACGAAGGGCTTGCACGACGGACGATGACCGGGCGCGACATCTTTTTCGGGGCACTGGCGATCGCTTGGGCGAGCGGCGCAACGGCAGCGGGCGAAGACATCCGCAACGTGCTTCGCGACATTCTGAAGAACGGGTGGATGGAACCGAAAACAGCACCGGGCGGCCGACCTTAGTCTGCCTATCCGACTGTGCAGCCTCTCGAATTTAATCACGACCGCCGCTAGCGGGTGTGCATCAAACAAGTGCTCTCTGACAGGCGGCCGCTGGGCTTGGGAAGGAGCGGCGTGTGAGGGCGGCAATTGGTCGGCCGCCCGCAGCCGCTTGCACAACCGCGATAGCAAAACCTTGGCATGATGAGGAAGAATATTGGACGAGCGGGGGTTTTCTGTACCTCTTGACCAAGCGTGAGCACTCGTCTTGGCGCTATGCTATCATTTCTGATCCCGCTTCCTGAAAACGGGGGATCCCGCAGAGCCTGAGGCAAGTCACCACTTCGTCCAGGATGATATCCAGTGCCTTGGCCACGCCGGGCTCGCCAGCCACGGCGCCGAACAGGGCGGCCCGGCCGATCGCCGCGACGGTGGCGCCGCGTGCCTTGGCCTTGACGATGTCCGTGCCCGTGCGGATACCGGAATCGATGAGGATCGGGATTTGGGCGCCAAGTGCCTGACGGATAGCGGGCAGGGCATCGATGCTCGATACAGCACCGTCGAGCTGGCGGCCTCCATGGTTGGACACCCAGATGCCATCGGCACCAGCCGCCACCAGTCGCGACGCATCGCCCGGGTGCAGGACGCCCTTGACCAGCAGCCGGCCTTTCCACCAGTCGCGGATCTGGCGGAAATCGTCCCAGTCGAAACCTGCATGGAGGCTGCCGCCAACACGCGCGGCGATCGTCAGGCCGGCGCTGTTGTCACCGAGATAGCCGCGGACGTTCTCGAACTGGGGCAGACCGCCGCGCAGCAGGCGCAGCGACCAGCCAGGATGAAGCATGCCTTCCCAGAGATGCCGGGCCGAAGGCCGCAGTGGGATAGATATGCCGTTCCTAAGATCCTTTTCGCGCTTGCCACCGGCTTGCAGATCAACGGTCACCACCAGCGTCGAATAGCCAAATTCTTCCGCTCGCCTCACCAACTGGCGATTGAAGTCGAAATCCTTGAGCACATAAAGCTGGAACCACAGCGGCCCCTGTACGGCTCGCGCCATGCCTTCGATGCTGGCCGTGGCCATGGTGGAGAGCGTGTAGGGGATGCTGCGAGCGGTTGCCGCCCTCGCGATGGCAATGTCGGCTCCGGGCCTGACCAGCGCGCAGGAGCCCATCGGGCTGATCACCAGCGGTGTTGGCAAGGTCTCGGACCAGAGCGTCGTGGAAACGTTCGGATGCGAAACATCGGTAAGCACGCGCGGCAAAATTCTGATCTTTTCGAAATCGCTTCGATTGGCTTTGAGGGTGAGTTCTTGCCCCGCCCCGCCATCGATGAATTCGAAGACGGATTTCGGCAGACGACGACGGGCAAGCGTGCGAAAGTCCTCGACCGAAACCTGGCGATCGAGAGCGCCCATCTCAGGTCTGGACCCTGTGCCGGCCGGCGATGAAGAATATCCGGCGCATGAGCGTCTGGCCGACCTTGCCAGGTCCAACAAGATTTATCCTTGGCTTGGTCATATCAGTCGCGCCCGGCAGCGAGCCGGTCGCAGACCGAACGGGTTATCTCGCTGGTCGACGCCCTGCCTTTCAGATCGGCGCTCAGAAGCCCGTTGGCCAGGCAGTCCTCGGTCACGCGACGGATGCGCGCTGCGGCCTGGTTGAGTCTCTCGTCGCCATGCTTGTGGCCGAGCCAGTCGAGCATCGAGGCTGCCGACAGGATCGTCCCATACGGATTGGCGATACCCTGGCCGGCAATGTCGGGCGCCGAGCCGTGCGCGGCCTGGAAGAAGCCGTTGGCCGCGCCGATCTCGGCTGAAGGCGCCATGCCCATCCCGCCCACCGTCGCGGCGGCGAGGTCGGACAGGATGTCGCCGAACATGTTCTCGCTGACGATGACGTTGAAATGGCCCGGTTTCACCACGAGATGCATCGCCATGGCGTCGACCAGCGCGTGCTCGGTCGCGATATCGGGATAGTCCTTCGCCACTTCGTCGAAGACGGAGCGAAAGAAGGCATAGCTGCGCAGCACGTTGGCCTTGTCGCAGCAGGTCACCCGGCGCACGCCGTCACGGGGCGCGCCGCCCGACTGGCGCGCCAGTTCGAAGGCCTTGCGTGCGATGCGCTCGATGCCGGAGCGGGTCTGCACCAGCGTGTCGACCGCCACTTCGCCGCGCAACAGCGCGCCCGATCCCCGCGCGGCGTAAAGCCCTTCGCTGTTCTCGCGCAAGATGATGTAGTCGATACCGCCGGCCTTCACTCCGCTCAACGGGCTCGGCACGCCCTCGAAAAGCCTGACGGGGCGGATGTTGGCATAGAGATCGAGTTCGAAGCGCAGCCTCAGCGTGAAATCCAGGCCTGCTTCGGTCCCATCGGGATGGATGACGCCCGGCAAGCCGCCCGCACCATGCAGGATGGCGTCCGCCTCGCGGCAGGCCTGGAAGGTCGGCTCGGGAAAGCTCTGGCCGGTCTTCAGGAAATGCTCGGCTCCGGCCGGGTATTCGCTGAAGTGCAAGGGGCTGCCGGGACCGAGCGCTGCTTTCACCACTTGAACCGCTGCGGCGCAGACTTCCGGGCCGATGCCGTCGCCATGCACCACGGCGATTTCGTAGACAGGCTTCATCGCCAACTCCCAAATGGTCTAACGCTCAGATGCACTTGCCGCCATCGACGTTGAGGTCGACGCCGGTGATCATGCTGGCCTCGTCGGAGCACAGGAATGCCGCGGCGTTGCCCATGTCCGCCGGCGTAGACAGCCTGCCGATCGGAATGGTGGCGACGACGCGGGCGCGGTTCTCTTCGCCGGAGCCGATGAAAGTGGACAGAAGTGGCGTGTCGCCGGCAACCGGATTGATGGCGTTGACGCGGATGCCGAAGGGGGCGAGTTCCACGGCCATGGCCCGGGTGGCGGCAATCGCCCAGCCTTTGGAAGCATTGTACCACGTCAAATTCGGGCGCGGCGAGACGCCGCCGGTGGAGGCGACGTTGAGGATGGCGCCTGATTTGATGGATTTGAAATGCGCGACGACCGCACGGGCGCCATTGTAGATGGATCGCATGTTGACGTTGGCGATCCGGTCGAACATCTCTTCGTCCATCGTCTCGAGCGCCAAGGGCGGCTGGGCCACGCCGGCATTGTTGACCAGTATGTCGAGACCGCCAAAGGCCGAGCGGGCCAGGTCTGCCGCCGCTTCGAAGCTTCCGAGTGTCGAGACGTCGCCAGTGATTGGCCGCACATTTTCGCCGGCTTCGGCAGCAACGCGAGCCGCGGCGGCCTCATCACGGTCCATCAACACGACCAGCGCACCTTCGGTGACGAATTTCCTGACGATGCCTTCGCCAAATCCCGAACCGCCGCCCGTGACGATAGCGACCTTGCCAGCAAGTCTCATATCTGTTCCTCCGTTGCCGGCACCATCGGGGAAGTCGCGTGCATTGCACAGTCCGATTATCTGAACGCCCTTTTAGCTTTCCTTGTTTGAGGTCGACCGGCGTGGGAGTCATAGTCGCCACGGAATTGTGAGGAGGAAGAGATGACGCTGAATTTCGACCCGCGGGCGAAGGCCACGGCGCTCTACCATGGCGAATTCCGGCCGATGTTCGTCGGCGGCAAGTGGGTTCCGGCACAATCCGGCCAGGAGATGCAGGCGCTCAACCCGGCGACTGGCGAAGTGCTGGCCACCGTGCCGCGTGGCTCGGCGGCCGACATCGATGCGGCGGTGGACGCTGCGCGCACGGCCTTCGAAGGGCCGTGGTCAAAATTCTCGCCCTACGAGCGGCAGTGCGTGCTTCTGCGCATCGCCGATCTCTTCGAGACCCATTGGGAAGAACTCAGCGTTTCCGACACTCTCGACATGGGACTGCCGATCACGCGCACGCTCGCCAACCGGCGGCGCGTCATCGGCATGCTGCGCTTCTATGCGGGCATGGCGACCGCGCTGCATGGCGAATCCATAGACAATTCGATCCCCGGCGAGATCGTCTCGTTCACAAGGCGCGAGCCGGTAGGCGTTGTCGGCGCGATCATCCCCTGGAACGCTCCGACCGCGGCGTCGATCTGGAAGATCGCGCCGGCGCTCGCCACCGGCTGCACCATCGTGCTGAAGCCCTCGGAGGATGCTTCGTTGACGCCGCTGCTGATCGCCAGGCTGATGCAGGAGGCCGGCGTTCCCGACGGCGTCGTCAACGTCGTCACCGGCACCGGGACAGAGGCCGGGGCGCGGCTCGCTGAACATCCCGACGTCAACAAGATCGTCTTCACCGGCTCGACGCTGACCGGCCAGGCCATCGCGCGGGCGGGCGTGACCAACCTCAAGCGCGTTTCCCTGGAGCTCGGCGGCAAATCGCCGATCATCGTCTGCCGCGATGCCGACATCGACAAGGCGGTTCCTGTCGCCGCGATGGCTGTGTTCGTGCATTCGGGCCAGATCTGCATCGCCGGTTCGCGGCTTTTCGTGGCCCGCGAAATCCATGACGAATTCGTGCGCCGGGTCGCCGAGTTTACCGGCAGGCTTCGCATCGGCCATGGCATCGAGGCGGAAACCGAAATCGGCCCGCTCATCAATGCCAGGCAGGCCGGCAAGGTGGTGGGCTATATCAAGGCCGGCCGCGACGAAGGCGCGGAACTGATGGCGGGCGGCTCGCGACTGACCGGCGGGCCCTACGACGGCGGCAATTTCATCGCGCCGACTGTCTTCGGTGCGGTGTCGGACAAGATGACCATCGCGCGTGAAGAGATCTTTGGTCCGGTGATTTCGGCGATGCCGTTCGACACGCTCGACGAAGCCGTGGCGCGGGCCAATGCGACGCCCTATGGCCTGGCGGCCGGCATTTGCACCAGTCATCTTGGCACCGCCCACAAGCTCGCCCGCCGCATCAAGGCCGGCTCGGTATGGGTCAACATGTACCACGCCATCGACCCGGCGGTGCCGTTCGGCGGCATGAAGATGTCCGGCTACGGCCGCGAGGGCGGCATCGAACATCTGCATGAATATCTGGAGACCAAGTCGATCTGGATCCAGACCGACTGAGGGTGCGCTGATATTCAGGTGAGGCCGGGCTGCCAATGGCGGCATTCCCAGCGCACCATTCTCGGCGCTCGTGCAAGGTGCCTGTCCGAAGGCGCGACGCTCAGTTTGCAAGTTCGCGCAAATTGGTGCGGATGAGGTTCATCAGCTGTTCGGAGAAGGAGTGGTGCACATAGCCCCGCGCGGTGATGATGCCGACCGAGCGGTGGGCGTCGCGATGGTCGATCGGCACCACCCGCATACGCTCGTCATTGCGCGAAATGGCGATGCCGGGCACCACGCAGACGCCAAGTCCCGAACACACCAGTGCCACCGCCGTCTGTGCGCTTTCGACCTCGTATTGCGGCTTGAACTCGATGCCTTCCGCCGCCGTCAGCCGATCGACAAGGCCGCGCACGGCGGTCTTGCGGTTGAGCAGGATGAGCGGATAGCGCAGCAGGTCGGAGAGCAGCAGCTTCTTTTCGCCGCCGTATATTTCCGTGGGGATGCAGGCCATCAGCGGATCGTCGAGGATGGACTCGAACTGGAAGTCCGTCAGGTTTGGCAGTTCCGGGCCGATGTAGAACTCGACCTCCTGCTGTTGCAAAAGGCCAAGCGCGGCCTGCGGCGGACTCTCGATGACCTCGACGATGCTGCGTGGATAGCGCAACTTGAATGTCGCCAGGATATCGCCCAGCCGGCTTGCCGCGAGCGTCGGGGCGCAGGCGATCTGCACTTTGCCCTTGCGACGAGCGGCGACCTCCGTCAGGCGGTCGAGGCTGGTCTGCACCTGTGACATCACGTTGGCGATCTCCTCGAACAGGATCTGGCCTTCCGGCGTCAGGCTGGCACGCTGTGCGGTGCGGATGAACAGCGAGATGCCGATCTGCTCCTCAAGGTCGCGAATCTGCATCGAGACCGCCGATGGCGAACGGTTGCTCTCCTCGGCAGCACGTCGGAAGCTGCCGTTTTCGGCGGCAAGCAAGAACGTCTGCAGAAGTTTGAGGTTGACGCTGGGCATATCCGCTCGGGCAGGGTGATCTGACCCCTGACCTATTCAGACGCGGAACCGATTGCAAGGCAATAGGGCAGGCCAGACATTGGTCCTGGCTTGGCCGGCAAAAGTGTCTCTCTTGTCGAGCCGCTCAATGAACCGCGGCGAACATGACGCGTTCCTCGGTGGCCTCCGAAAGCATCATCTCCTCGACCACGCGGCCGCGCTTGACCACCAGAATGCGATCCGAAACGGCGAGAATTTCAGGCAGGTAGGACGAGATGACAACGACGGCCATGCCTTGCTCAGCGAGATCGCTGATGAGCTGGTGGATCTCGACGATGGCGCCGACGTCGACCCCGCGTGTCGGCTCGTCGAAGATCACCAGCCTCGGCTTCTGAATCAGCGATTTGGCGATCACGACCTTTTGCTGGTTACCGCCGGAGAGCTCGATCATCCGGGCTCGGTCGCTGGTCTGCCGCAGGCTCAGACGTTCGCCCCATTCGCGGGCAAGTTGCCTGGCTCGCGCCAGCGACACCATGGAGACGGGATTGGCGCCCTCGGTCAGTTCACCCATTTGCAGGTTCTCGCCCGCGGTCATGGTTTCGAAGAAACCGTCGACCTTGCGATCCTCGGTGACATAGACGATGCCGTCGCGCACCGCAGGCCTGGGCACCCGATAGCGCACCGACTTGCCGAGCAGGCGGATCTCGCCGCCGTGGAAGATGTTGCGCTTCAACAGTCCGGCGACGACCTTGGCCATTTCGGTGCGGCCGGCGCCGACAAGGCCGAACATGCCGGTGACCTGGCCTGAAAACACCGAGAAGGAAGAGTTGCGCACCAGGCCGGCGCAGGACAGATTCTCGACCGAAAGCACCTTGTCGCCATAGGGGCGCGCCGTGCGCTTGACCTCGCCATGCAGCGTTTCGGTGAGCGTGCGGCCGACCATGGCCTGCACGATCGAGGCGCGGGTGAAGCCCTTGGCCTCGCCGGACGCGACGATCTCGCCATCGCGCATGACCGTGATGCGGTTGGCGACGGCAAGCGCCTCTTCCAGCGCATGGGTGATGAAGATGACGGCGATGCCCTCCTTCACCAGCCGCTGCAAAAGTTTGAAGAAGTGGCTCTTCTCTTCAGGCGTCAGCGTCGCGGTCGGCTCGTCGAAGATGATGACGCGGGCCTTGTGGTGGACGGCGCGCGCGATCTCCACCATCTGCTTGTGCGCCGCGCCCAGCGTGCTGACCTGCGCGGACGGGTCGACCTGGAAGCCCATGCCGGCGAGGAACTGCCGCGCCTGAATGTAGAGGCCGCGCAACCGGTTGAACATCTTCTCTTCGCCGAGATAGAGATTCTGCGCCACGGTCATGGCCGGCACCAGGTTGGTTTCCTGGAACACCATGGCGATGCCGGCGCGCAGCGCTTCGGCGGGCGTGGCGAAGGACACATCCTTGCCGTCGAAGGTCATCTTGCCCTCGGTCAGCTTGAAGACACCGGCCATGACCTTGGTCAGCGTCGACTTGCCGGCGCCGTTTTCGCCGAGCAGCGCGTGGATTTCTCCTTTGCGCAGGTCGAAATTGACATTCTTGAAGGCCGGAATGCGCGCGAATGCCTTGGCGGCATTCCTGAGTTCAATGATGTTGGCGTCCGACATCGCTTAGCCTCGCTTGCCGCTGGCGGCGCTCGCCACGCGCACGATCCTCGATCCGCCGCGCGAGGCGACCAGCAGATCATCGCCCAGCTCGCAGGCGCTCAGCGTCCCGTGCACCTTGCCGTCTGCGCGCGAATGGAAACTCGACAGCGGCTTCATGTTCTCGTCGCAAAGAACCACCAGCC
>NZ_RZPL01000149.1:0-9657 GCF_004022805.1 Mesorhizobium sp. M7A.F.Ca.CA.002.04.1.1
CTACAACGCGCATGTCATCGAGGCGATCCTGACCCATGTCGCTCCAGCGCTGGGCTGGCGCTGACGCCGGATCGATCAGGGCCGAGTTTTCCAGGGAGGTACACAATGCCAAAGAAGGCCTTGATCGCCTGGGGCGGCTGGGAGGGCCATACGCCGGAGCAGAGCGCGAAGCTCGTTCGCACCTTGCTTGAGCGAAACGGCTTCGACGTCACGCTGGGTGAGGGCACGGCGATGTTCGCCGGTCCGGAGCTTGCTTCCTTCGATCTCATCGTGCCTGTCATCACGATGTCGACGATCGAAAAGGCCGAGTTGCAGAACCTGACGCTTGCGGTTCGCGGGGGAAGCGGGCTCGGCGGTTTCCACGGCACGATGGGCGACAGTTTCCGCAATGAGCCTGACTATCAGTTCATGACCGGCGGCCAATGGGTGGCGCATCCCGGCAACATCATCGACTACACTGTCGCGATCACCCGGCCGGACGATCCGATCACAAAAGGCATCAGCGATTTCGCCTACCGGTCGGAGCAATATTACATGCATGTCGACCCAAGCAATGAGGTGCTGGCGACCACCACCTTCACCGACGCGCATTTTCCGGGGATAGGCGGCGTCGTCATGCCGGTCGTCTGGAAACGGCGCTATGGGGCGGGGAAGGTTTTCTACAGTTCCCTTGGTCACACGGCGGATGAGTTCGCGGTGCCGGAAATGGCGCTGATAGTGGAGCGGGGTTTGCTTTGGGCGGCGCGGGGGTAGAAGCAGGCGAAGTTCGTGAAAATCTGATGGAATTCACAGGAAATCTACGGAGATATCCAATGAACGATTCCAGTTGGTCCGCTTCCGAAAAGAAGCTCGCCCGCCACGCCTTCGATAAGGCTCTTGAGGCGGCCCTCGCAAAGACGATGGCCGAATTCAAGAGCAAGGCCAGTGCGGTGACGGTTCCCTCCCAGATGTGGGAGCTGGAAGCCTATTTGCGTGAACAGCGGCGGGATATCGATCGGACGTTCGACTACCGCTATTCGCAGCTCCTTTATGTCTTCACTCATCTCATCCGAGCAGGCTGCCTCGATGAAAAGCTGCTTGCCGGTCTGTCGCAAGACAAGCGGGATGTCATTCGGCGGGACCTTGCCTTTGCGGCGGGACGCCCGGCCAGCGGATGACGACGGCAGGGAGTGCGGCCGCGTCCCAATCCCTGCCATGCTGGAAAGCGGCCGTTGTCGTACTACCATCCCGTCACATGGCGAGGGGGATGAGATGGACCATCAGCGTACTGTTTTTCTGATCGGAGCAGGTTCCGTTGGTGACGACGAGCAAGCCGTGTTCACGCTGCACGTGAACGGCGCTGCCTGCAATCTGAAATGCAGTTATCGGGACAAGGTGATCGAGGCAGAAGAGGAAGACTTTTTCGAGGCTCTGTTCCAAATCCGTCAGGCACTCGAAGTCGATGGCCTGCTACCCTTCTGTTACGGAGCAAGCGCCAATGTTTATCCGGAAAATACCGTGATGGAGAAAAGTCGCGGATTGATAGCCTGCAAGGTGAAGACGGGGCAATTTCCGCAAGAGAGCGATCTGGTCGACATATTTGATGATGGCGTCGACGTGGTTCCGGTTTTCGTCCATATGCAGCAGGAATTTTGGGAAGAATGGCTGACTTCGCTGCCTTCCTAGCTGCTGGCGTTCATCCAATCCCGCCCGTAAACAGATAGGCGCCGGCGCTGCGCCCATCCTCCAGCCGCACAATAGCCGTCACGATCGAGCCATACGAGCCACGCCAGACGCTGTGGAACCGCTGGTGCTCTGCGGCCGGAACCAATGCCTGTCCACAGCAGCGCGCTCCGCTTCGCTGGATGGCGACAGGCTCGCCGTTGACATGCACCTTGACGCTGGCGTGTTCCGCCTCGGCGTCGATCGGCAGGTCGAGGGTGATGGTGATCTCGTCCTGATCGCCGGTCGTGCGCGTCTCGGCGGCAAGCGCAATGACGAGCGGAGGTGCCTTGCCGCTACCGGTTTGCGTGGGCCGGCGGGAAAATACATCTTCAGTCAGTTCCGGCGTGCGTGGGGGCAGGGTGCGGCGCCGGGTCGACTGTTCGTAGTCGCCGGCCATGCGCAGCAGCCTTTCGTCGTCATAGGCCTTGCCGGCGAAGGTCAGGCCGACCGGCATGCCGATATCGGCCATGGTTCCCATCGGCACGGTGACGGTCGGGATGCCAAAATGGCGCCAGACCAGATTGCCGTTGGCGACCCAGGTGCCATTGCGCCAGGCAAGGACGGCGGACGCCTCGTCGATGTCTGCATCGGCCGGTCCGACATCGGCGGCGGCGGGCAGCACCACGGCGTCGATGTCTTGGCCGTCCAGCCAGACCTCGAAATCGATCCGCCTTGTTGCTTCGAGGCCCTTCAGTCCGTCTTCCAGCGTTGGAATGTCTGCGAACGGCGTGACGCCGGACCGCGCCCGTTCCACATATTCTCTCAGATCGAAGCCGCCCTCATAGCGGTCGGGCAGCGTGCCGGGCGGCTGCGGGAAGATCTTTGGGCCGTCGACGGAGACGAGATCGGGCACGGCCGGGTCGGCATTGGCGCGCAAAAAGTCGTCCCAGCCCCAGATGCTGAGATCCCAGAGTTCGCGCTCGGCGAAGTCCTGCGGCACCAGCCCGCGCTCGACCATGGTGCGCGCCCCGGGGCGGTCGCGCTCGTAGTTGGAGACGACGGGGAAATCGACCTCGATCACCTCGGCGCCAAGCCGCTTGAGATCGGCCGCTGCCTGCTCCCACAGGGCAAGCACCGAGGCGCGGGTTTCGATCGGCGCATCGGCCTCGCTGTCGCGGCCGATATACATTCTGGGCACGCCCAGGCGCTTGCCTTTCAACGACCCCGCCAGTGCGAGATCGGTATAACGGGGCGGCCGCACATCGGAGCTTTTCGGCAGCTTGACCCAAGGCTGCGCGCGCCAGAAATCGCCTCGCGCCTCGGGATCGTCGGCGACGATCACATCGAGCAGTTCGAGCATGTCGGCCACGCTGCGCGTATGCGGCACGACGACATCCATGGTCGGCACCAGGGGCCAGTTGCCGCGCACAGAAATGACGCCGCGCGACGGCGTGTAGGCGACCAGCGCATTGTTGGTGGCCGGCGCGCGGCCGGACGACCAGGTTTCCTCGCCAAGCCCGAAGGCGCAGAAGCTGGCCGCTGTCGCCGTGCCGGAGCCATTGGACGAACCCGATGCGAAGGCGGCGGTGAGATAATCGCCATTGTACGGACTTTCGGCGCGGCCATAGACGCCGCGCTGCATGCCGCCATTGGCCATTGGCGGCATGTTGGTCAGCCCGATCAGCACCGCACCGCCGGCGCGCAGCCGGGCTATGGTGAAGGCATCCTCATTGGCAATGAGATGCTCGAAGGCCGGCGAGCCGGCGGCCACCGTCAGGCCTGCAACCTTGTAGCTGTCCTTGGCGGTGTAGGGGATGCCGTCGAGCGGTCCGAGCACGGCGCCGTTGCGGCGCCGCTGGTCGGAGGCCGCCGCCTGCTCAAACATGTCAGGGTTGAGCACTGGGACGGCATTGAGGCTGATGCCGTGCCGGTCGAAATGCGCGATGCGCCTGAGATACGCCCCGACCAGTTCGACGCTGGTGACGGTGCCGTGATCGAGCGCGCGGCGCAGTTGGTCGATCGTCGCTTCGACGAGGTGAAGGCTGGCGTCGGTCATCACGGATCCCACATTTCCACGCACCATGGATGAGCGAGGCCGCAGGCTTCGGCAAGAGCCTATCGCGGTCTTCTCGGAACTTTTGTCCGGCTGGCGGTTTTGGATGTATGGTGCGATTCCGGAATGGCCAGAAGGGTGTGCCGATGACCACGAAATGCGTTGCGATCCTAGCTCTCGCGGTTGCTACGGGCGCGAGTCTTTGCGCCCCGGCCTTGGCTGGCGACGGGCATTACGACCGCCGGGTCCACTCCGAACGCTACGTTCCCGCCGAAGGCGATCTCATCGATATCCTGTTCGGCGGCCCGCACTACTACGATCAGCAGTTGGTGACGACGGCGGCTGGCGCGTGCTCCTACCATCGCGTTGGACCCGACGCGAATGCATTGAACAAGATCAACGATCATCACTGCGGGAAATAAGGCAGTAGGGCAGTAGGGCAGTAGGGCAGTAGGGCAGTAGGGCAGTAGGGCAGTAGGGCAGTAGGGCAGTAGGGCAGTAGGGAGCGCCTCAACGCTGGCCGCTCTCCTTCATACGCTCGATGATTTCGGCCATCAGCGCCAGGTCGCGGCGGGAATCGGCGAGGTCGGTCAGCGGCTTTGTTCCTTCGGCGATGTGGCGGTGGAAAATCTCGAGTTCATTCGAGAAAGCATCGCCGTAGAGAGGGCCGAAGGCTTTCGTCACCGGGCCGAGCGGGCCGGCATCGGTGACCTCCAGCCGCGTCGGCAGGCTGCGGATGTAGGGCGTGTCGTAGATGATGCGCACGCGCCTGGTGTTGGAGCGCACCTCGATCATTGCGTCGAACAGGCCGAGATCGTCGACCACCGCGTCGTAGAGACAAGCGAAATGGCCATAGTCGAAGGTGACCGATGTGTTGGCGCCGCCATTGGTGCGGTGCGCGGCCAGCACGCGCGCCGGCTCGCCGATCAGCCCGCGCATCGCTGAAATGTGGTGCGAGGAAAGCGCCGTCAGCCCGCGATAGGCGCGCACCAGGTCGGCCGGCGCGTCGGCACCGACGACTTCGCGGATCAGCGCGTCGCGCTCCTTGGCGCCACGCGCCAGCAGGGCCGGGTCTATGTCGTTGGGATAGAGGACGTTCTGGCTCTTCTTGAGGAAATGCCGGCCCTCCGAGATCAGGTCGAAGATGCGGACATGGGTGATGTCGGCGAAGGCCGGCAGCTCGTCCCTGGCGGCCAGATAGGCCGGCGCGTAGCGGCGCATATAGCCGACGAACAGGGTCTTGTCGTAACTCGGCATCAGCGCCAGCAGATCGTCGATCTCGCGCACCGTCAGACAGGCAGGCTTTTCCAGCAGGATATGTTTGTTGGCAGCAATCGCCGCGTGCACGAAGCGGCTGTGGGTGTCGTCGGATGACAGCACGAACACCGCGTCGATGTCGGGTGACGCTATTAGCGCCTCGGCCGTCTCGAAGGTTCTTGCCGTCAGGTGTTGCGAGGTGCACAGCGCCACCAGGCTGGGCGACACGTCGTACACGCCCGCGATCACCCAGCGCTCGCGCTGATCGCTCAGCACCGGCAGATGGATCGACTGGGCGACCTCTCCAAGACCTATAAGTCCGACACGAATTGGTGCCACCGGCAAACTCCCTTTGATTTCAGGTCTGATGCTGCAGGACTATGCCGCGCCGGTGACCAGCGCGACGAGCTCGTTGCCTGATGTCTCCGAGGCGCGCACGGTCGCCGCCATCTTTCCCGCCCGCATCACCCAGATCTGGTCGGACAGGCGGCGGACCTGATCGAAATTGTGGCTGACCAGGATGACTGAGACCGACTGCTCGCGCAGGCGTCGGATCAGCGCCTCGACATTGGCCGTCTCCTGCACGCCGAGCGCCGCCGTCGGTTCGTCCATCACCACCAGCTTGGCGCCGGAGCCGACAGCGCGGCAGATCGAGATCGCCTGCCGCTGGCCGCCCGACAGGCGCCGCACACGCTGGTTGATCGACGGCACGTTGATCGACAGGCGCGACAGCATGGAACGGGCCTCGCGTTTCATCGCCTTGCGGTCGAGGAAAGCGAAGGGACCGATGCGGCGCACGATCTCGCGGTTGAGGAACAGGTTCTGCGCGACCGTCAGTTCGTCGATCAGCGCCAGGTTCTGGTGCACGGTCTCGATGCCGGCCTTGCGCGCCTCGTCGGGATTGGCGAAGGGCCGCGCCCGGCCGTCGAAGAACAGATCGCCGGCGTCGGGCTGATGCACGCCGACCAGGCTGCGGACCAGCGTCGACTTGCCGGCGCCATTGTCGCCGATCACGGCGGTGACCTCGCCGCGGCGGGCCTGGAAGGCGACGTCGGTGAAGGCGCGGATGCCGCCGAAATGCTTGCTCAGCCCTTCGCAGGCGATGATCGCCTCAGCGGCGGGGATGTGATGGGGAGCGCTCATTTCTGATACCGCATGATCAGCGCCGCCAGCACCACGATGGCTCCCACGGCAAGCGGTTGGTAGAAAGCCGACACATTGAGCAAGGTCAGGCCATTGACGAGTGCCGTGAGCATCAGCGCGCCGATGGCGGGCCCAAGAATGCTGGCGCGGCCGCCGAACAGGCTGACGCCGCCCAGCACCACCGCCGCCACCGAATTCAAGAGCAGGCTGGTGTTGATCTGCGGTTCGGCCGAGCCGATGCGGGCGACCAGGAGAATGGCCGCGACACCGGCGCAGAGACCGGAAATCGTATAGGCGGCGATCTTGACCCGGTTGGTGCGGATGCCGAGCGCGCCGGCACTTTCGGCCTGGCCCCCGGTGGCAAGCAGATGCACGCCGAAACGCGTGTGGTAGAGCGCGATATGGGCGACGATGACGGCTGCGATCGCCACCCATACGGGATAGCTGAACGGTCCGAACGAGCCGGAAGCGAGCCTGAGCAGGAAGGTCGAGCCGACCATGGTCGGTTCACCGCCCGACAGGATGAGGCCAAGGCCAGTGATGCCCGACAGCGTGCCGAGCGTCACCACGAAATCGGGGATTTTGCCTGCCGTGATGATCAGCCCGTTGAGGAAGCCCACCGCGCTGGTGGCGAGAACCGCGAGCACGCAGGCGATGAAGATGCCGTAGCCGGCGGCATTGACGAGGCCGAGGATGATGGCGCCGAGCATGACGGCTGCCGCCAACGACAGATCGATGCCCGAGGTGGCGATGACGAAGGTCTGGCCGATCGACAGCACGACCAGGATCGCAGCCGCCAGCAGCAGCGCCTGCAGATTGGCGACGCTGAGAAAGACCGGCTGGGCGATGCCGAAGACGATGACGAGGCCGACCAGGCCGACGACGGATGCCCAGTCGGCCCAGAAGGAGGGATCGAGGAGGAGAGCCGCCAGGGAGGGACGGCTCTCCTCCGCACCCGCCGAATGGGCGGCGGGCGCGTTGTCTGCAGGTGTGCTCACTTCAGCATCTCGCGGAAGGGATCGGGATAGTCGCCGCCGGGACGCGGAAAATTCTTTAGCGACGCTTCGGCATTGTCCTTGTTGATCAACAGCACAGGTGCCGGCACGTTGGCCGGCAGTTCCTTGCCCTTGGCCGCGACCGCACAGGCTTCGACGCCCATGGCGCCGACGACATAGGGGTATTGGGCGACGGTGGCGGTGAGTTCGCCTGATGCGATCGACTTCAGCGCATCGACAATGCCGTCTAGGCCGATCACCTTGACGTCCTTGCCCGACGTCCGCACGGCGCGCTCGACGCCAAGGGCCATGATGTCGTTGGCGGCGAAGAAGCCGGCGAGGTCCGGATGGGCGGCGAGGATATCGGTGGCGGCGGTCAACGCCTTTTCGCGATCCCAGTCAGCGCTGACCATCACCACGATTTCGAGCTTGCCTTCGACGGCCTGCCTGAAGCCCTTGATGCGGGCGTTGGAGCCGACATCGCCGACGATGCCGGCGACCAGCGCGACCTTGGAACCCTTAGGCACCAGCTTCAGCATCTCTTCGCCGGCCAGCACGCCTGCGGCGACGTTGTCGGTGCCGATATAGGTCGAGACGGCAAAGCCGGCGGCCTTGGCCTGCTCGGGGTCGATGGTCGAGTCGATGTTGACGATCGGCTTCTTCTTTTGGGCGACCGGCACCAGCGCCTGGACGAGGTTGGAGACGCTGATCGGGTTGACCAGGTAGCAATCGAAATCCTGCATGGCCATGGCGGTCAGGCGGTCGGCCTGGCCGGTGGCGTCACCCATGTTGGCGGCGGCCTGGACGCTGACACTGACGCCGTTGGCCTTGGCCTGCTCCTCGATGCCCTTCTGCATGGTCTGGAAGAATGGATTGTCGAGGCCTTTGACGATGGCGGCGACTTTCGCCGCATCCTCGGCGTGGGCGGGTGCCGAGACGATGGTTGCAAGCATGCCGGCGCCAAGCAGGCTCGTGCCGAGTTTCAGGCAATTGAACATGCGCATGGTTTTTCCTCCTCCTGATTGTTTTATGGGCTGCATCGATGTCGCCGTCCGGCGACTGCAATGTCCGACGGCGCGCAAGCGACCCCGGCCCCTGGCGCGACGATCCGCCAACGGACTGCTGCCAGCTTGGGGATGTGCGGACTGCCGCCCCGGTTCGGGCGCTTTTCGATGTCAGGCATTGCTCCTCCCAGAGCGCCGGCCGATGCCATGCCGGCGTTTGCGCATGTTTTATAAAAAATTGACACGCGTCAAGATTTAAAATGTGCGTAGCGATTTTTGACTGCGCGCCCTGCGGGCATGACTGTCCTGCCGGCATGCGCTACAACCAAGGCGCGAAAAAAACTGCCAGCCTAGGGAACCACTAGGGGGATGTCCGCGTTGGTCGCTACTTTTGTGCAGAGGGAGGTTTGGGGTGGGGCGTTTCGAAATCGTGGAAGAGCCAACGGGTACGTTTTCGATTTTCGACACCGTCACGGAATTGCCGGCAACGGCCAAAGGGGGCGTGTGCATTGGGCTTTATCGGCACGAAGTGCCTCTGGCACTGCTTGCAGCGGTTGAAACGGTCCAGCCCGGCCATTTTTCGCTCCTGCCCTCATTGTCGGTGTTGAACGACTGGCGGGCTCATCGAGACGATCTGCTGGCATGAGCAAAGCTGCCCGATGTCGCATCAAAAATCATACGGTATGGGAAATCACGCCCTGTTGTCGAAAGCGGCGGTGAGGCATGGAAAGCAAGGGGAGGTTGCAGTGCGTTGGGAGGTGAAGCAATGTCTGATCAGGACGACCTGATCCGAGCTGCCATCGGACGGCTGCTCGCCGAGAAGACAGGCGCCGCCGTCATATCGATGAGAGAGAGCGTCACCGAGCTTCTGGCGCTGACCGGTGCCGCACTGGACGAAAGACTCCAAGACCTGCTGCTGGAAATGGCCGAAGTCCGCGGCATGATGGTCGCTCTCGACTTCTGAACATATCCGGCTGGGATGCTGCAGCATGGACCGGCAGCGCTTTCATCGCCGGCAGCCTCTAACCTTACTGCGTCCAATATCGGGCATCGCATTTTAGGCCGAAAGCGGACAGGCAGCTTTCCGCCCGATCGCCAGTATTGCCGGCATGTCGCGGATCGTCGCCGCGACAGCGCGCCTCGCCAAACCTTGGCTCTTTTTCCGACCCTCAAACGTCTTAGCTACAGTGAAGCTAAGGAGCAGGGTCGATGAGCCTCAGGAATAAAGAAATCGTGGTCACCGGTGGCAGCCGTGGGCTTGGCCTCGGATTGGTCGAGGCGCTGGTCGAACAGGGCGCCAGTGTGACCGTCGTTGCCCGTGGCGTCGAGGCGCTGGATGCGGTCGGTGCGCGGCTTGGGGTCGCCACTATCCGCGCCGACGTTGCGGAGGAGGGCGCGGCCTATCGCATTCTTAGCGAGGTTCGTCCTGACGTCGTGGTCCTGAATGCTGGTGCCACGCCCCGGATGGGCCGGTTGGACCAACTGAGCTGGGAAGATTTTTCAATCGCCTGGGAAACCGACGTCAAGGCCGGGCTATACTGGCTGCAGGCGGCGCTCAACC
>NZ_RZPL01000014.1:0-20681 GCF_004022805.1 Mesorhizobium sp. M7A.F.Ca.CA.002.04.1.1
CGGGCCGCGTCGGTCTGGGCGTCGATACGGTCGAGCGTCTTGCTCAAGGTGGCGATCTGCGCCTCGGCCTGGGCGACGGCAATCTTGTAATCGCCGTCATCGACGACGAGCAGCGGATCGCCGGCCTTGACCAGCTGGTTCTCGCTGACCTTGACCTGATCGACATAGCCGGAAATCTTGGGCGAGATGAACGCCATGTCCGCCTGGACATAGGCATCGTCCGTCGAGATCATGAAGCGGCCCGTTGTCCAGTAGTCGTACCCATACCAGGCGCCGGCGCCCAGCAAGGCAACACCGATGACCGGCAGCAGGAAGGAACGCACCGAACGCTTCTTCCTGGCCGGAGCCTCTGCCGGCGGCGACGAGACGGGCTGGACAGGTACTTCCGGTGCTTCCGTCGCTGGCGCAACCTTGGCGTTGGGGAAGGGACGGACTTCAGCAGTGGTCGGCGCGTTCGAGGACATGACATCTCTCTAAAGTTATAATATAATATTGAACCGTTCGGTTCGATCCGGCCGTTGACATAGCGCGTAAAGAGGACCATATCAAGGGCAATCGAACCGCTTGGTTCGAATTATTTTCGAGGTGTGACTTTCATGGCCGAGACCCCGCCCAATGTCGAAAACGAGTCGTGTGACGACCTGTTGGAAAGCTTGCGCCGTGGCCGCCCGGCCGCGGGGCAGGATCCGGCCAAGCGCAGCCAGATCATCGACGGCGCCCGTCGTGTCTTCATCGACAAGGGCTTCGAAGCCGCCTCGATGAACGACATCACCCGCGAGGCCGGCGTCTCCAAGGGTACGATCTACGTCTACTTCGCCAACAAGGAAGAGCTGTTCGAGGCGCTGATCGAGGAAGAGCGCGGCACCATCTTCAAGAACATGTATGACGTGCTGGACAATGCCGACAACCTGCGCGAGACGCTGGTGAAGTTCGGCAAGGTGCTGGCTCTCAAGATCACGTCGGCCAAGGTCGTCCAAGCGCAGCGCACGGTGATCGGGGCATCAGACCGGATCCCCGACATGGGCGCGCGTTTTTACGAGCGCGGTCCCAAGCGTGGCCACGACAAGGTCGCGGCCTTTCTCAATGCCGCCATCGAGCGCGACCTGCTGCGCATCGACGATGTCGATCTTGCCGCCTATCAGTTCACCGAACTGTGCCTGGCCGGTCTGTTCCGCCAGTGCATCTTCGCCTACCGCACCAAGGCCCCGACCCAGGACGAGATCGACCACATCGTCAGGTCAGGCGTCAGCATGTTCCTGAAGGCCTACGGCACCGAAAGGCTTGTGGCGGAAGAAGGCCATCAGACGATTGCTATCGAGGCCAAGCCCTAGCCAGACCATGCTCTAACTCTTTGTTTAGACGCAATTCTGGACGGAAAACCGCTTCACACTTTTCCTAGAATTGCTCTAAGGTGCGGATGCTTTAGCCGCCATTGGCGGCAAGCACGATGGCTGCCTGCAATTCCTGAAGGCCCTCGGCCTTTTCAGAAGAGGTGGCCAGCACGAACGGGAACGCCGCCGGCCGCTTCTTGATCTTTGCCAGCGTCTCCTCGATCAGCCTCGGCACGCCGGCAGTCTTGATCTTGTCGGTCTTGGTCAGCACGATCTGATAGGACACCGCCGCCTTGTCGAGCAGCGACAGCACTTCGTCGTCCTTGGCCTTGATGCCATGACGGGCGTCGATCAGCACATAGACGCGTTTCAGCGTGACCCGGCCCTTGAGGTAATCGAAGACCAGCTTGGTCCACTCGTCGACCTTCTCCTTGGGCGCGGTGGCGTAGCCGTAGCCGGGCATGTCGACCAGCGCCAAGGGTGGCAGGTCGGCGCCCTCGCCCGAAAATCCATCCGGCACGAAATAGTTGAGCTCCTGCGTGCGCCCCGGCGTGTTGGAAGTGCGCGCCAGCCCCTTCTGGTTGACCAGCGCATTGATCAGCGACGACTTGCCGACATTCGAGCGGCCGGCAAAGGCGATTTCCGGCGGCCCTTCCGGTGGCAGGAACTTCATCGCCGGCACGCCGCGGATGAAGATCCACCCTCGCGTAAACAGTTCGGTGCCGATTATGCTGCTGTTCAGAGCGTTCAAGCTGCTGCCTCCAGAAGAGAAATATTGACACCCCGGATAGCATCGAGGTTGCGGCTGACCTTGTCTACCGGCCAGTCCCACCACGCCACCGCCAGCAGCCGCCTGATTGTCCGGTCGTCGAAACGCATCTTTACCACCTTGGCCGCGTTGCCGGCGACGATCGCATAGGGCGGCACGTCGTGCGTCACCACCGATTTCGCAGCGACGATGGCGCCGTGGCCGATTTCCACCCCGGGCAGGATCACCGCCTCCATCCCGATCCAGACGTCGTTGCCGACGATGGTGTCGCCGCGCACCTCCTTCGACCAGGTCGCCGGGTTAAAACCCTTTTCCCAGCCATGGCCGAAAATATTGAACGGATAGGTCGAAAAGCCGGACATGGCGTGGTTGGCGCCGTTCATGATGAAGCGCGCGCCCTCGGCGATGGCGCAGAACCTGCCGATGATCAGCTTGTCGCCTATGAACGGATAGTGATGCAGGACGCATTTCTCGGCGAATTTGTCCGGCCCGTCGGGGTCGTCATAATAGGTGAAGTCGCCGATCTCGATGTTTGGCGCGTTCACCAGTCCCTTGAGGAAGCCGACGCGGGTATGCATCGGGATCGGGTGCTTGATGTCTGGGTTGGGTCCGTCCATGTCGAAATCCGTCAGAGAAATGGCCGCCAGGTGCATCCGAAACTCGAATGCGCCCGTTCAAAATAGCGTGGTCCGCCCTATAGCACCAATCGGGTGACGAGCGAGCTTTCCTTGACGGCCTTGCTCATTTGCTGCCGCGGCAAATCACGATCGGATCGGACAGCGCACTGTCGAAACCGCTGCCCTGATAGACGGTGACATTCGTGGCGCCGGGCGGCAGCATGAAGCTGCCTTCGACGATTTTCTGGTCGCCGGCCGGCATGTGGAGAGCCCAGCTATAGGTGCAAAACTGAGGCGGCGCCTGGGGTTCGACGTGGCTGCAGTTCAATTGCGCGCCACCCAGCATGGCGGCGCCGCCGCAACTGACGGCGCCCTTTGCGAGCGCAATGCCCGGCCATCCTGCAATGGCCGCCACGGTCGCGATCTTCAGCCAATTCATCGTCGTATCCTTGCCCGGCAACAGCCCGCTACCTGAGCCTTTGGGTGGGTCGCAGCCCATGCGTCATTTTTTCCAGGCGGGCTTAGTCCGTCTTGCGCACCGCGTCCAGCAAGATTATGTGCATGATGATAATAAGCATGCTCACTAACAGTCGCGCCGAAAAACTCCAGTACCTCCCATGCCATCGTCACCCAACATCAGCTTCGTGCTGCACGATGTCGCGCGCCTGCTTCGAAAGCGGTTCGAGCAGAGGTCGCGGGCATCGGGGCTGACCCGCGCCCAGTGGCAGGTGCTGGCCTATCTCAGCCTGCATGAAGGCATCCACCAGAACAAACTGGCGGACCTGATCGAGATCACGCCGATCACGCTCGCCCGGCTGCTCGACAAGATGGAAGCAAGCGGCTTCATCGAGCGCCGGCCCGATCCCGCTGACCGCCGGGCATGGCTGCTGTACCTGAAGCCGCAAGCCCATCCGCTGATCGAAATCATGCGCGGCAATGGGCGGAAGACGCGTGACGAGGCCTTTGTCGGCCTTTCCGCGGATGCGCAACTGCATCTGCTGCAAACCCTATCCCTCATCAAATCCAATCTGCTCGCGGCTTGCGCCCAGCCTGCCGCCGACCGGGAGAAAACACATGGCTGAATCAACCTCACCAAAGAAGCCTGTCGAAGAAGACGGATCCGCCGCCGACCGGGCGCGCGACCAGGTCATCCGGCTGGACAGCGAACGCGAGCAAAGGCGAGCCAGCACCGTCATCGACAATGACGAGCTCGAATCACCGGTCGCCCTGGAGCCGGCGGCGCTCGAGGCTCCGTCCAAGGAGCCACGCCAGGCCGGGGTTGCGGTGGCGCCTCCGGCGCCGGTCAAGCCCAAGCGCGGCCGGGCACGGCCGATCCTGTTTGCCCTGCTTCCGTTCGCGCTGGTCGTCGGCGGCTATTACTACGTCATCGGCGGCCAGGTCATGACGACCGACAATGCCTACATCCAGGCGCAGTCGCTCGGCGTTTCCACCGATGTCTCCGGCACTGTGTCCGAGATCGACGTGCACGAGAACGAGGCGGTGAAGAAGGACCAGGTGCTTTTCCGGTTGCGGTCGGCCTCTTTCGAAACCGCTCTTGCCGCCGCCCAGGCGCAGCTCGGCACAGTGCGCAACCAGGTGCTGACCTTGCAGGCGAGCTACCAGCAGTCGCAGGCGCTGATCGAGCAGGCGCAGGCCGACATCCCCTATTACGAGGCCGCTTTCCAACGCCAGCAGGATCTGCTCAAGACCTCCACCTCCTCGAAGGCGACCTTCGACAGCGCCCAGCACGACCTCGTCGCCGCCCGCCAGAAAGTGTCCGTTGCCCAAGCGCAGGCACAGGCGACGCTTGCCCAGCTCGGCGGCGACGCCAGCCAGCCGGTGGAGAAGAACCCGTTCTATCTCCAGGCGCAGTCGGCGGTGGACGACGCCCAGCGCAACCTTGCCGATTCCATCGTCAAGGCGCCATTCGACGGCATCGTCACCAATGTCGACGCGCTTCAGGTCGGCAAGTACCTGCCGGCTTCGCAGCCGGCGTTCAGCCTGATTTCGGCGACCGATCTGTGGATCGCGGCGGAGCCTAAGGAAACCGAACTGACCTATGTGCGGCCGGGACAGACGGCGACGATCAGCGTCGACAGCTATCCCGGTGCCGTCTGGCACGGCAGGGTCGCCTCGATCAGCCCGGCGTCGTCGTCGAGCTTCTCGCTGCTTCCGGCGCAGAACACCACCGGCAACTGGGTCAAGGTCGTGCAACGCATTCCGATGCGCGTGACGGTGGACGATCTCCAGGGCAAGCCGCCGCTGCGCGGCGGGATGAGCGTCGTGGTCGGCATCGATACCGGCCATGCGCGCGGCCTGCCGGACTTCGTGACGGACCTCCTCGGTCGGTTCGGACAAAAGTCATGACCGGCGCGTCCGCGACAGGTGGCGTGGTCGCCAATCGCGGCGCCATCACCGCCTGCGTGATCCTGGCCGTGATCATGCAGGCGCTGGACACCACCATCGCCAATGTGGCGCTGCCCTATATCCAGGGCAGCGTTTCGGCCAGCGCCGACCAGATAAACTGGGTGCTGACGTCCTACATCGTCGCGGCAGCCGTCATGACGCCGCCTTCGGGCTATCTTGCCAATCGCTTCGGCCGCAAGCGCATCCTGCTGATCTCGATCACCGGCTTCGTCGTCGCGTCGGTGCTGTGCGGCTTCGCGCAGTCGCTGCCGCAGATCGTCGGCTTCCGCCTGCTGCAAGGCCTGTTCGGCGCAGCCCTGGTGCCGCTGGCGCAGAGCATCCTGCTCGACATCTACAGCGTCGAGGAGCGCGGCTCGGCGATGGCGCTGTTCGGCGTTTCGGTGATGGTCGGGCCGGTGCTCGGGCCGGTCATCGGCGGCTGGCTGACCGAGAATGTCAGCTGGCGCTGGGTGTTCTACATCAACGTACCGATCGGCGCGCTGGCTTTCGCCGGCGTCTCGATGTTCGTCCAGGAAACCAAGACGGACCTCAAGGCCAGGCTGGACTGGCTGGGCTTCGGCATGCTCAGCGTCACCATCGCGTCGCTGCAGATGTTCCTCGATCGCGGCGAGCAGCTCAACTGGTTCTCGTCGTCCGAGATCATCGTCGAGGCGCTGATCTGCGCGTCGGCCTTCTACATCTTCCTCGTCCACACCTTCACCGCCAAAAACACCTTCGTGAACCCGCGGCTGTTCCTCGACAGGAATTTCGCCGTCGGCATGATCTTCATCTTCATCATCGGCATCACCTATCTGGCCTCGCTGGCCCTGATGACGCCCTATCTGCAGACCCTGATGGGCTATCCGGTGGTGACGGCCGGCATCGTCATGGGGCCGCGCGGTCTCGGCACCATGGCTTGCATGTTCCTGGTCGGCAGGCTGATCGGCAAGGTGGACACGCGCTGGCTGCTTCTAACCGGCCTGCTGGTCACCGCCTGGGCGATGTACGACATGACCGGCTGGACCCCTGATGTCTCGCAATGGACGATCATCAGCACCGGCTTCATCCAGGGCGCGGGCCTGGGTTTCCTGTTCGTGCCGCTGACCACCATCACCTTCGCCACGCTGGCGCCGGAGCGGCGCGCGGAAGGCACCGGACTGTACAATCTGTCCCGAAACATCGGCTCCAGCGTCGGCATATCGGTGGTCACCGCGCTGTTGACGCAGAACGTGCAGGTCAACCACGCCAATATCGCCACCTATGTGACGCCCTACAACCAGGCGTTCAGCAATCCGGCGATCTTCCAGGCAATGGATCCCTACAGCGCCGCGGGCCGCGCCGCGCTCGACGGCGTGGTCACGCTGCAGGCCACGATCATCAGCTATATGAACGACTTCAAGCTGATGATGATCCTGTCGCTTGCCGCCATTCCGCTGGTTCTGTTGCTGCGCAAGCCGGCGACTCCGGCCAAGATCGACCACAGCGCCGTGATGGAGTGACGACGCTCGAAACTTATCCGGCTGCACAGGCAACAGCCAAAAAGAAACCGGGGTCCTGTGAGGGACAGGACCCCGGCCAATGCCGATACGACTTCCCAAGAAACATGGCACCTCGTCATGAGGCGGGGATGGCAGGCCCGAGAAAGCCCCAACGGACCTGTCTTGATCCCCTTTGCCGGAAGCCGTTCGTTACTTCGGCAACAGCACCTTGTTGACGACATGGATGACGCCGTTCGACTGGTTGACGTCGGCGATCGTCACTCGCGCCTCGCCGCCTGACTCATCCATGATGTAGAGCTTGCCCTTCTTGACTTCGGCGGTCAGCGTGTCACCGGAGACGGTCTTCATCTCGTATTTGCCGCCCATCGCCTTGGCCTTCTTCATCATCTCGGCGCCCGAAATCTTGCCGGCCACGACATGCGCGGTCAGCACCTTGGTGAGCTTGCCCTTGTTCTCCGGCTTCAGCAGCGTGTCGACGGTGCCCTTGGGCAGTTTCGCAAACGCCGCGTTGGTCGGGGCAAAGACTGTGAACGGGCCAGCGCCCTGCAGCGTGTCGACCAGGCCGGCGGCCTTGACCGCGGCGACCAGCGTCGTGTGGTCCTTCGAATTGACGGCGTTCTCGACGATGTTCTTGGTTGTGTACATCGGCGCGCCGCCGACATTCGGGTTCTTGGCATAGGCGGGCGCGGCAATCGCCACGCCGGCGACGAGTGCGGAAAGGGCGATGATCCTGAATGACGGCAAGCGCATGTGGTCTTCCTCCGTGTGAGGGCTGATCGGAATTGATAGCCTTTGGAAACGCACAGGCAGTCACGCCGCCGAGGGGGCGCAAGTTTCGCCGATCACGGGAACGTGATGCCGGAGCTGCTTAAACGAAAAGCCCCGCGCGAGGCGGGGCTTTGAAGGCTGGAGAAAGCGCTGCGCCTTCTATTCGGCCGGTGATGGTTTCTTTCGGAACAGCGCGACCAGATTGTCCCACAGCTCGATCTTGGCACCCTGGCGCTTCATGATGATGCCCTGCTGGAGGATCGACAGCGTGTTGTTCCAGGCCCAGTAGATGACCAGGCCGGCCGGGAAACCCGCCATCATGAAGGTGAAGATGACAGGCATCCAGGTGAAGATCGCAGCCTGCGTCGGATCCGGCGGCGTCGGGTTCATGCGCATCTGCAGGAACATGGTGACGCCCATGATCAGCGGCCAGACGCCGATCATCAGCATGTGCGGCAGGGTGACCGGGATCAGGCCGAACAGGTTGAACAGCGACGTCGGATCGGGCGCGGCCAGATCCTGGATCCAGCCGAAGAACGGCGCGTGCCGCATTTCGATGGTGATGTAGAGCACCTTGTAGAGCGAGAAGAAGACCGGGATCTGCAGTGCCACCGGCCAGCAGCCGGCAAGCGGGTTGATCTTCTCGGTCTTGTACAGCTCCATCATCGCCTGCTGCTGCTTCATCTTGTCGTCCGCGTATTTCTCGCGGATCTCGAGCATTTTCGGCTGCACCTTCTTCATGTTCGCCATCGACGCGTACGACTTGTTGGCGAGCGGATAGAAGATGGCCTTGACGATGACGGTGGTGGCGAGAATGGCCAGGCCGAAATTGCCGAAGAATTTGTAGAGCGTGTCGATCAGCCAGAACATCGGCTTGGTGATGAAGTGGAACCAGCCCCAGTCGATCAAAAGGTCGAACCGCTTGATATGACGGTCTTCCGCATAGGCGTTGATCTTGCCGACTTCCTTGGCGCCCGCGAAGATCTCGCTCTCCACCGTCGCCGACTGGCCGGCATCGACGGTGATCGGGTCGGTGAGGAAGTCGGACTGGTAGCGATGGCGGCCGTCCTCGAAATAGGCATAGCGCGGCTGGAACGGCTGCTTCTCGGTCGGCACCAGCGTCACCGCCCAGTATTTGTCGGTGATGCCGAGCCAGCCGTCGGTCGACTTGCCCGGCGTGAACTGCTTGTCCTTCTCGATGGACGCGTATTTGTGTTCCTGCAGGCCTTCCGTGCCGGTGAAGCCGATCAGGCCCTCATGCAGCACATAGGTGCTGGCAACGAGCGGCTTGTCGAAGCGGGTGACGCGGCCGTAATTGGACAGCGAGACGGCGGCCGTGCCGGCATTCTGCACCGTGTCGGACACCGTGAACATGTAGTTGGTGTCGACGGAAAAGGTGCGCTTGAAGGTCAGGCCCTTGTCGTTCGAATAGGTCAGCGTGACCGGGGTCGTCGGCGTCAGTGTCGCATTGCCGTCGATAGCCCACACTGTTTCGGGACCGGGCACCGCGCCGGTCTTGTCGTTGCCGACGAAGCCGATCTCGGCATAGTAGCCATTGGGCAGTGCCGCCGGGTTGAGCAGGCTGATCTCGGGCGAGTTCTTGTCGACCGTCTCGGTGTAGTGCTTGAGCTTGAGGTCGTCGAGACGGGCACCGGTCAGGTTGATCGAACCCTCAAGGCTCGGCGTGTCGATCTTCGCGCGGGTCGTCGTGGCGAGCGCCTGTTCGCGGCCGGCCGGCGTGACGGCATCGGTGCCGGGTGCGTTGGGAATGGCGCCAGGGGCGGCGGGCGTTCCGGTGTCGGTACCGGGATTGGTGCCGGCGGCCTTCTTCTGCTCCTCGACGCGCTGCTGTTCGACGCGGGCGGCCTCGCGCTGCGCTTCGCTGCGCGGCAACACATAAAAATATTGCCATACCGCCAGGATCAGCACCGACAGCGCGATGGTGATGAAGAAGTTCCGGTTGTTTTCCATCGAAAGCCCTTGGCCTATCGTGTTCCGCGCAGTCGGCGGGAGAGTTCGGCCTTCAACTGGCCGAACGGAGTGGTAAGCACGTCTTCGCGCCCGACGATGACATAGTCATTGCCAGGCGCCATGTCACTTGCGGCGTGCGTACGGACGGCTTCTCGCAGCCGCCGCCGGACGCGGTTGCGGACAACCGCATTGCCGACCTTCTTGGTGACGGTGTAGCCGACGCGCGGCGACAGGCCGTCGCCGCGGTCGAGAACTTCGACGAGAAAAAGCCGCCCGCGTCGTTTTTCACCACGACGGACAGCCAGGAATTCCGCGCGCTTCAGAAGCCGCTTGGGATTTGGTCCCACTGGCTTGCCGGATGCGGGCAACGATCTCGTCTTCCGTTCAGGCGCTGAGCCGCTTGCGACCGCGGTTGCGGCGAGCTGCGACGACGCCGCGACCACCCTTGGTGGCCATGCGGGCACGAAAGCCGTGCCGACGTTTGCGGACGAGTTTGGACGGTTGGTAGGTACGCTTCATTTGTTTTAATACCGCGGGGTGCGGCCCTTCTTGATTCTGTCACTGTGTAACAGGAGCTTTGCCGAGCCGGCTTTGGCGCGATCGAAACCGCGCCGGGACGAATGGCCCGAGCGTGTGCGGGCTTATAGAAAGAAGGCTTTTGGAAGTCAATCCGGAGTCGTCGGGCCGAAAGCTTCGCCATTCAGGCCGGTTTATGTTTGCGACCAAGGATGAAATTGGCAAAAAAGCCGTAATCGCCTAATCTGCGTTGATCAAGTGATCGTGAAGACATTAGCCGCATGAGCGAAACCATACAGGCACAGGAAGGGATCGGCACGGCGGGGTCCACCGAGGCGCCGGCCAGCGTGCGCACGGTGCCGCTGTCGCGCGGCCTGTCGACCAAGCTGCTGCTGCTGACCATCGTCTTCGTGCTGCTGGCCGAAGTGCTGATCTTCCTGCCCTGGATCGCCAGCTACCGGCTGAACTGGCTGAAGGAGCGGCTGAGCACGGCGGCGGCGGTGTCGATCGTGCTGGTGCAGGGTGAACCCACCTCGCTGTCGCGCACGGCGCAGAACGACGTGCTGATGGCGATCGGCGCCAAGGCGATCGCGGTGCGCGACGGAGGCGTCTCGCGGCTGCTGGTGGTGGCCGAAATGCCGCCGAAGGTCGACGAACACATCGATATCGCCTCGATCGGCATGATCAAGGGCATGACCGGTGCGCTCGACACGTTGTTTTTCGGCGGCGACCGTATGCTGCGCGTCTTCGGTCCGGTCGGCGAATCCGACAAGGAGTTCGAGCTGATCATGCCCGACAACAGCCTGCGCAACGCGATGCTGCGCTATTCGCGCAACGTCGCCTTCGTCTCGCTGCTGATCTCGCTGTTCACCGCCATGCTGGTCTACGCCGCCATCGACCTGATCATGATCGGGCCGATCCGGACGATGACGCGCTCGATGCTGTCCTTCTCCGAGGCGCCCGACGATCCCGGGCGGATCATCCATCCGGCTGCCCGCGCCGACGAGATCGGCGTTGCCGAGCGCGAGCTGTCGCAGATGCAGGAACGGCTGCAAAAAATGCTCTCCGAGCAGAAGCATCTTGCCGATCTCGGCCTGGCGGTTTCCAAGATCAACCATGACATGCGCAACATCCTGGCTTCGGCGCAGCTGATGTCGGACCGCTTGCGTCAGGTCAAGGATCCGACGGTGCAGGCCTTCGCGCCGAAACTGCTGCGCGCGCTCGACCGCGCCGTGTCTTATTCCGAAGGCGTGCTTCACTACGGCCGCACGCAGGAGCCGCCGCCGGCGCGCCGACGCCTGAGGCTGCGGCAACTGGTCGAGGACGTGCACGGCCTGCTGGACATTGAGCAAGGCATCGAGTTCGTCAATTCGGTCGAGCCGGCCTTCGAGGTCGATGCCGATTCCGACCAGTTGTTCAGGGTGCTGACCAATCTGTGCCGGAATTCCGTGCAAGCGATGGCGACCGACAGTGAAAGCGCCCTGGTGCGCCGCCTGGCGGTGTCGGCCGTGCGCCTGGGCAGCGTCAGCCGCATCGCCGTCAGCGACACCGGCCCCGGCCTGCCGCCCAAGGCGCGGGAAAACCTGTTCGCGGCCTTTCGCGGCTCGGCGCGCAGCGGCGGCACCGGCCTTGGCCTGGCGATCGCGCACGAACTGATCCGCGCGCATGGCGGCACGGTCGAGCTGGTCGAGAGCATTGGCGGGCGCACCACATTCGCCGTCACCATCCCCGACCAGCCGGTCCGGCTCGACCAGGCCCGCAACGGCCTGCGCCGCCCGGCGTGACGGTTTAGAGCGCCGGGTCGCCCGGCCCTCTTGTCCTCTGGCCCGATGCTTCTTCCAATGAGCAGGAACCGGCTCAACTTCGGACCGTTGCCATCTGCCGGAATCCCAGCCTTCATCACCAACCAAGGCACTTGTGACAAAACTTTTGCCGGATCGGCTTGCTTTTCCGAAATTCAGTCGCTAGGGAACACGTCTCGTCGCGACCGGTCGTTTACGATCGGATTGCGGGGTCATGGAAAGCATGGCCTGTTGCGCGCCCGTAGCTCAGCTGGATAGAGCACCAGACTACGAATCTGGGGGTCAGGAGTTCGAATCTCTTCGGGCGCGCCAAACAATTATATGAGACCGTTGGGATTTCCGACCTTTTCTATGTTGCCTTCAACAGCCTAGAGGGGAACAAAAAGCCGTAAAAATCCCGGAATGGGGCTCAAAGCCCCACGGATACTCCCACTAATTCATATGCGGTTCACTGGCTGTCCTACTCTCATCGAGGGTGACAAACCGTGAGGAAGCCATTCTCGGGCAGCCTCACGGAACGGGTAGCAGTTGCGCATTGCCGATCTTCCCGCCATCTATGCAAGAAGGCGCGGGGATCAATCAAGGCAATGCTTAAACCCTTTGGGAAGTGGTTCGTTACGAATTGGGAACGGGTCTTGTTTGTGATCGTCGGCTTGGCCCTGCTCGGCGCGAGCCTGACATTGATCTATCAGGAAAAAGTGACAGAAGCCGCCGCAGTCTTTGGCCTTGGCTTTCTCAGCTTTCTCTACGCCAACGTTTCGCGCTTCAAACGCTTCAAAGGGCTGGGCTTTGAAGCGGAGCTTTGGGAGGACAAGCAGAAAGAAGCCGCTGACCTCATTGAACGCTTGCGCGATATCGTTTCGATCTACACGCGGGAAGTTATACTTGGAAAGGTGAAGGCGGGGCGTATCGGGGTTGCAGGAAAGTGGAATGATCATTGGAAGCTCTATGATGATCTTGTCACGCAGCACAACACCCTTGGACAGAAGGTCGATTTTTCGGACATCAAAAAGGAAATGGATGACACTTTCCTTTTCGACATGACGATGCCCGAAATCAGGAAACTAAGAGCCGCTACGAATAAAGGAAAAGAGGCTGCAAGGCAAAGGATCGAGCAGGAGTTTGGAAGTCCCGTCCGTGACAATGAAGGCTACAATCGGCGCTGGGCGCAGTTTCGCGAGATACCTGAAGACATCAAAGACCCCTTCAAGATTTCGATCAAGGAGGATTTGGCAGGTTACGCCTTGAAGGTCTGGCGGGAAACCAAAGAACGGCTCAAACGAGATTTTGACGTGGACGCGGATGTTGACCAAAAGGTCCTTGATCGGTTCGTAACAATCTCAAAGCTCTATCAGTCCCGACCGGTTCAAGTGACGGACGAAATGATCGCATGGGCGAACCGGGAGGACTGAAATACTCCTTGCGCTTCAGTTCAAGTTCGGCAGACCTCATAGATCTCATGCGGACGACCTAGCTGGTCATGAACTCAGCCTGTTCATCGTGCCAGCCCTTCATCCACCTTTCACGGCGACCGCTATCCGTATAGGGGCATTTGCGCAGCGGGACGTGGCGTCGACAGGCTTTCTGCCCCTCTTCATAGACCGACCCGCCACCGTGAAGGTGCTCTTGTAAAAGGGCGGCACTGATTGTTGACTTCGGCATTTCATTGTCTCCGGTTTGAGTGCCGGAACATGGGAACGCGGCGACGGGGCAACAATCCGCAATTTTCGAACATCTATGGGAAAAGCGTCGACCTGTCCGTTACTTCCTTCTCCATCATATAATTGTTCCGCACGACCGGAGGTCCTAAGTGACGCTTGAAGAAGCTATTGCCGAGCATATGCAGCTAATCGACTTGGAGCTTCAGGTGGAGGAGCTCCCACTTTGGCAACGTCCGCTTAGGGCTTCAATCAAGTTCGTTCTAGAAAGCATTCTGGACATTCGGGGCGACACGAAGGAGGATTTTGCAGGGAAACCATGGTTTGCGGTGATCTTCCACCATATTGAGACATGGTATCGCGATACCTACGGAAGTGCTTTTGATCAGAGTAGCGGGGAGGGTTTTGCGTCGGGCGTAGTGCTTGTTCGGCATGTCCCGATTGAAATCCGCGTTCCACTAACACGCACCACGCCGGGGACACCTGGTGAAACCGTTTGGCTTCATTTCCCCCTTGGCATTGAACAGGGCGAGACGCCCACCGACTGGCTCGTAAACCCGCCCAACCTCGCGAAGATAGACCTGACGGAAAGCCGAAAACTGAAAACGAGGACGACGGCGGTGGCCACCGCCTTGCGCAGGATCAGAATGAACACGATGGGAGTGACCGCGCCGGATCATGAAATCACGGAATTGATTGATGGGGTTCTTTCTGATCTTCAAAACGCGGCAATAGGTCTGCTTACTGATAGTGATACCGCAAGGGGCGCTGCAATGTGGTCGATGCAGATGGCAATCGAACGGACGATAAAGGCATTCATTCTTCAAAAGACAGGCAGAAAGTATCGTGAAACCCACGACCTTTTTTACCTTTACGACGACGCGCTTCCGCATTGTTCCGGCATCAACCGCGGCCTCCTAAAGAAGCTCCCCAATTCACGCGAGATGATGGAAGGACGGTACGGTCTGGGTACGAAATGGACAATCCGCTATGCGACGGAAGCCTACTTCGCGGCGCTCATGCTCATTTCCGAGTTCTCAGCCCGGTATGATCGCAAGATAAGTGTCGGCGGCAGTCGGGTCCACCTCAAGCGTCCACCTTGGCTCACCTTGCCGAAGCCTGTCACAACCTAGGACTATTTCCCCCTACTTCTTTTTCACAGCCGCGAGCTGGTCGGACTGAATTTCCATGATGGAACGTGTTTCGGGTTTCCATACCGTCGACGCGCTGCATGCGATTTAACAGGAAAAATAGGCGCGCTATGTACCCCATGGATTATATGGTTCGACGATTGTGACCGCTGGCGTTCGACCGCGCACGGCAGGCGGAACCAACGGAGCCTGAATTGACATCCATCACTACCACCAAGCGAGCACTTATCACCGGGACCGGAGCGGCCGACGGCATCGGCTTCGCCATTGCCCGCCAGCTCGGCCATGCCGGCCATGCCGTTTTTCTCACCGGTGCCAGTGGGCGTGTGCTCGATCGCGCCGTTGAGCTCCGTGCAGAAGGCATCGACGCCAAGGCCGTGGTCGCCGATCTCACCATCGCTGCCGATGTCGCGCGGTTGCGGGCTGATGTCGGCGCGGTCGGCATCCTGGTCAACAATGCCGGCATGGGCTCGCTGGCATCGCCATCGGTCGACAAGGCGTTTCTCGCCATGACCGAGGCCGACTGGGATCAGGGGATCGACGTCAGCCTGAAGACGGCATTCCTCGTCACCAAGGCGTTTCTGCCGGCGATGGTCGAAGCGGGCTATGGGCGTATCGTCAATGTGGCGTCGGTCACCGGACCGCTGGTGTCTTTCGAAGGCACATCAGCCTATTCCGCCGCCAAGGCCGGCATGGTCGGCCTGACACGCACGCTGGCGCTCGAAGTGGCGAAAAACGGCATCACGGCCAACGCCGTGGCTCCCGGCTGGATCGAAACAGGGTCGTCGAGCGAGATGGAGCGGCAAGCCGCCCTGAATACGCCGCCGGCGCGGGCCGGGCGACCGGATGAGGTGGCCGCCGCGGTCGTGTTCCTGGCCTCGGAAGGCGCCAGCTATGTCAACGGCGCCCTGCTGGTGGTCGATGGCGGCAACAGCCTTCAGGAGCGCAAGGGCTGAAGCCGTCCAACGCGTCGGGTGCGAGAATTCAGCCTTTGCCCGAGCTTTTGCCTGCCCCCGGCGCTTCCGGCCTGAGATAGACGGCCAAGCAGCAGCAACAGATCGCCAAGCCCGCGACTGGATATTTCAGGGCGACCAGCCCCGCCAGCGCGAATAGGCAGAGCGTCGCGAGCGACCGGATGCGCATGCGCTTGCGCACCGCGAGCGGAACCGCGTTCTCCGGCATCGGGTCGATGAGTTCGCGGATCAGAAGAATGTAGGTCAGGTTCACCAGGAAGAAGACGGCGGCGTAGAAGGCGACCGGCTGCGGCGCCAGCTCGCTGACCGCCATCCACGCGGTCGCCAGCGGCAGCAGCGAAACCGAGAACAGATGCGCGAAATTGTACCACATCAGGCTGGCTGTCGCCTCCCTGGCGTGGCGTAACAGATGATGATGGTTCGCCCAGACGATGGCGATGAAGAGATAGCTGACGCTGTAGCTCAGCCATGTCGGCCAGAGCTCCAGAAGCGCCTTGAACGTCGGCAACTCCGGCGGGCGCAAGTCGAGGACCAGCACCGTGATGAGGACGGCGAACACGCCATCCGAAAATGCGCTCAACCGATCGAGCCCTGTCGAGGGAAGCACTGGACCGTCCTCGTCGCAGTTCGTGAGACATATAGTAGTGCTGTCGATAGCAATATCCATGGCCGCTCGGACCATCTGACGCCGCCGCCAGCGCCGCTCAGGACGCCTTGGCCAGAAAACTCTGGTAGTCCGATTTCGCCTGCAGCAGGCGCAGCACATTGTCGCGCGAGCCCCTTACGTGGGCGCGGGCCAGCGTGCCGGCTCGGGCGGCATCGCCGGCGCAGATCGCCTCGACGATCTCGGCATGCTCGTCGCGGGCGATCTTCCATTCGTCGAGCCACAACAGTTCGGTCCAGACATAGTGCTGGCACTTGTCGAGGATGCCGCACAGCATGCCATGCAGCATCGCATTGCCGCTGATTTCGGCGATGACGCGGTGCAGGTCGATGCCGACTTCGAGCTCCTGGAATTTTTCGCGCGTGGTGCGCTCCGGAATGGCGGCCAGCCGCTCGCATTCGGCCAGCATGGCACGCAGCCGCGCCTTGTCCTGTTCCGTCGCAGCAGCGGCGGCCAGTGCCGTCGCGTGGCCGTCGAGCAGTTCGCGGATCTCGAAGGCCTCGCGGAACATGTTGATGTCGAACTCGGTGACGACATAGCCCTGGCGCGGCCGGCCGGTGACCAGGCCGTCGCGCTCGAGGCGGTTGAAGGCCTCGCGCACCGGGGTGCGGCTGACAGTCAGCTTCGCCGCGATGTCGTTTTCGGTGACGCGTGAGCCCGGCGGAATCTGGCCGGTCACGATCATCGCCTTGAGCGCGGAATAGACCGAGTCGCGCAGCGTGTTTTTGGTTTCCTTGGCCAAGTTCCGTTTCCAGTTCTCCGGTCTTTCCGCCGGCATATGTTCTCATGCATAGCTGTATTCAAAGTCGGCGCGGTTTGCCACGCCCCGGCGCCCCATCTCCCAGCCCGGGTTGACGGCCCCAGGCGCGCCGATCGGTGTTGACATCGCTGATCCCCAAGCTACACTCAAAATTGTATACAAAATAGAATGCGAAATCAAAAACAATGGGAACACCGGTGGAGAGCCGAAAAAATGAACAGGACCAGAAGCGTTAGTATCGTTGCGATGGCGGGCCTCATGGCCTCCCTCGCGGCCCCCGCAATGGCGGGCGACACCATCACCGTCGCCTCGTGGGGCGGCACCTACCAGGAAGCGCAGACCAAGGCGTTCTTCAAGCCGACCGCCGACGCGCTCGGCATCACCATCAAGGAGGACACCACCAACGGCCTCGACGACGTACGGCTGCAGGTAACCGGCAATGCGGTGAAATGGGACATCACCGAGCTTGGCGCCGACGAATGCGCACGCGGCTCGAAGGAAGGGCTGTTCGAGAAGCTCGACTACGGCATTATCGACAAGAGCGGCATCAATCCGAAGCTTGTCCATGATGACTGGGTCGGCATTTCCTACACCTCCGTCGTGCTGATCTACCGGACCGATGTGTTCGGCGACAAAGGCCCCAAGACCTGGGCCGACTTCTGGAACGTGGAAAAGTTTCCGGGACGGCGCGCGTTGAGCGGCAGCCAGGCGACCGAAACGCTGAGCGTCGCGGCTCTCGCCTCGGGCCTGCCGATCGACAAGGTCTATCCCGTGGATGTCGACGGCGCGCTGAAATCCGTCGACAAGATCCGTGGCCATGTCGACGCCTGGTGGACCTCCGGCGCTCAGGCCATGCAATTGGTCAAGGATGGCGAAGTCGACATGGCGAGCATCTGGAACGGCCGTGCCGGCACCTTGAAGAAGGAAGGCGCGCCGGTCAGCTTCTCCTTCGACCAGGGCGTGCTGACCGCCGACTGCATGGTCATCCCCAAGGGTGCCAAGAACAAGGAAGCCGCGATGAAGGCGCTTGCGATGTTCGTCAGCCCGCAGCTGCAGGCCAATCTGCCGCTCTACGTCGACAATGGCCCAGTAAACGAGAAGGCTTTCGAGACCGGCAAGATCCCGCAGGACAGGATCAAGGACATCAATTCGGCGCCCGAAAACGTCAAGAAACAGGTGCTGCAGGACGCCGAGTTCTGGCGCGACAATCTGGTCGAGGCGACGGAGAAGTTCAACAATCTGGTCCAGCAATAGGCCGCGGACACAAGCTTACGGCGGGCAGCGTAACCAGCCACTGCCTCGCCACCTGTTCTCTGCGGCTAAGGAGCGAAAAATCTTGTCCATTGCGCCATCCGCGTTGCCCATCGGCATGCGCGGGATCGAGAAACGATTTGGCAGCGTCCCGGTGCTGCGCGACCTTAACCTCGATGTCGAGGCCGGCGAATTCCTGACGCTGCTCGGCCCTTCCGGTTCCGGCAAGACGACGCTGCTGATGATCCTGGCCGGTTTCGTGCGGGCCAATGCCGGCTCGATCAAGGTCGGCGGCGACGAGATCATCACCACGCCGCCGCACAAGCGCAACATCGGCATGGTGTTCCAGAACTACGCGCTGTTTCCGCACATGAACGTCTTCCACAACATCGCCTTTCCGCTGAAGCAGCGCGGCGTCGCCGCCGCCGAGACGGCCGAACGTGTCGAGAAGGCGCTCGATCTGGTGAAATTGCAGGGCCTGGGCGAACGCCGGGTCGACCAGCTTTCCGGCGGCCAGCGACAGCGTGTGGCGCTGGCACGCGCCATCGTCTTCGAGCCGCGCATCGTGCTGATGGACGAACCCTTGTCGGCGCTCGACAAGGGCCTGCGCGAGCACATGCAGATCGAGCTGCGCGCCCTGCATCGCCGGCTCGGCATGACCACCGTCTATGTCACGCACGACCAGCGCGAAGCCATCACCATGTCCGACCGCATCGCGGTCATGAACGCCGGGCGCATCGAACAGCTCGACAAGCCTGAAACCCTCTACGCCAGGCCGCAAACGCGATTTGTAGCCGGCTTCATCGGCGAATCGAATTTCATTCCGGTCGAGTGCCGCAACGGCTCCGTCTGGTACGAGGACCGGAGAATCCATACCGCGGCACCAGTGCCGGCAGCTGGCCAGCACCTGATGGTGGTGCGGCCGGAAAAGCTGCGGCTCCTGGCAGACGCCGAACCGACAAGCGGCGTCAACGTGCTCGAGGCGAAAGTCAGCGACATCATCTATCAGGGCGACAGCTTCGTCTGCTACGCGGCGTTGCGCGACGGCCGCCAGCTGACTTTGCGCGACTATTGCCGCAGCGATGTGCTGGCCAAAATGCCGGCGCCCGGCCAGCCAGTCTCATTCGGTCTCGATGCGCAGGACACGATCCTGGTGGCGGCAGACTGATGAGCGCGCAGCCCGCCCTCATGGAAGAGATCGGCAGCGCCGCAGGCCGGGAGCTCAACACGCAGGGACTTCACGCCGACGCCCGGCGTGAATCACTACGGCTGCTGGCGCTGTTGTCGCCAAGCCTGCTTCTGGTCTTCGCCATCATCATCGTGCCGATCGGCTGGCTGTTCTGGCTGTCGCTGTTCGACGAAGCGGGCGGCTTCAGCGCCGCCAATTATGCGCGATTCTTCGAGCAGGCCTCCTACATCAAGACCTTCATCACCACCTTCAAGGTCGCCTTCATCGTCACCGGCGCCTGCGTGCTGCTCGGCTCGGCCGGCGGCATTGATTTCACCAGATCAATTCGCAGAAGCGACCAATTTGCAGAAGTGACTAGGGGATATTCAGACAGAATGCGTGATTTCCAGTTTCCCGGCCGCTCGCCGGTTCGTGCCACCGAGGCGGTTGCCGCGACCTCGCATCCGCTTGCAACGCTTGCGGCCATCGACATGCTGCGCTCCGGCGGCAATGCCATGGACGCCGCGGTCTGCGCCGCCGCCGTGCAGGGTGTGGTCGAGCCGCAATCGACGGGCATCGGTGGCGACTGCTTCGTGCTTTATTCTCCCGGAGGACAAGGCAATGTGCTGGCCTTCAACGGCTCGGGGCGAGCGCCGGCCAGGGCGACGGTCGGCTGGTATCTCGAAAAAGGCTTCGACCGCATCCCGCTGCAGGGTCCGCATGCGGTCACCGTACCCGGCGCCGTCGACGCCTGGAGCCGCCTGCTCGAAGACCATGGCCGCAAGGGCCTTGCCGAGGCGCTGACGCCGGCCATTCACTATGCCGAGAACGGCTATGTCGTGCACGACCGCGTCGCCTTCGACTGGGCCGAGCCGGAGACCGACCTGTCGGCCGACGAGCATGCCGCGCGCATCTTCCTGCCCGGCGGCAGGGCGCCGAAGGCGGGTGACGTCCATCGGCAGCCGGAACTGGCGGCGACCTTGCGCATCATCGCCAAACACGGCCGGTCCGGTTTCTACGAAGGCGCGGTCGCCGACGATATGGTGAGCCGGCTCAACGAATTGGGCGGACTTCATACGGCCGAGGATTTTGCCGCGACCAGAGGCGACTATGTGGCGCCGGTCAGCACCTCCTATGGCGGCCATGAGATCCACCAGATGCCGCCGAACAATCAGGGGCTGACGGCGCTTTTGATGCTCAATTTGCTGTCGGGCTTCGAGCTTGGCGGGCTCGACCCCAATGGCGCCGAACGCCTGCATCTGGAGATCGAGGCCGGACGCCTGGCTTACCGCGACCGCGACCGCTATGTCGGCGACCAGGACCATGTCCCGGTGCCCCTGAAGCAGCTCCTGTCCGGCGCCTATGCCGACCGGCTA
>NZ_RZPL01000150.1:0-9629 GCF_004022805.1 Mesorhizobium sp. M7A.F.Ca.CA.002.04.1.1
GTACTCACCTTCGCGCATGGCGGCTCACCGCTCAATTTGCCTTTCCCCTTTGTCTTCGCCGACTACAACGATAGTGCAGGCGCCGTGGCGCTCATCAAGGAACAGGGCGACGAACTTGCCGCGGTGATCGTCGAACCGATGATGGGCGGCGGCGGCTGCATCCCGGCGACGCGTGAGTTCCTGGAAGCGCTGCGCGCCGCGACGAAGGAGACCGGCGCGCTGCTGATCTTCGACGAGGTGATGACCTCGCGCCTCGACTACCGCGCGCTCCATGGCGCACATGAAATCTTTCCCGATTTCGTGACGCTCGGAAAGTACATCGGCGGCGGTGCGAGTTTTGGCGCATTCGGTGGACGCGCGGATCTCGTCGACCGCTTCGATCCTGCTTTGCCTGGTGCGTTTTCGCATGGCGGACGTTCAACAACAATATTCTCAGCATGGCTGCTGGTTTGACCGGTCTGACGCAGGTGCTGACGCAAGAGGCGAGCCGCGCCATCAATTCGCGCGGCGATCGCTTGCGTGAAGCGATGAACGTCTCCCTTGAGCGGTATGGCGTCGAGGGCATCGTCATAGGGCGCGGGTCGTTGATGAACCTGCATTTCGTCAGGGGGCCGGTGGACACGCCGGCGCGGCTCGACGATGCCGATCCATCGGCGATTGCGCTTTGGCATATCGAGATGCTGTTGCGAGGGTACTACGTGACGCCGCGCGGCATGCTGGCGTTGTCACTGCCATTTGGCGACGCAGAACTCGACGGCTTCGCCGCCGCATTCGACGATTTCCTGTCGAGCAACCTCAAAATACTGCCGCGCCGGACAAACTGATGCTCGATCGCAAGGATGCCACTGCCGGCTCGGCCGCGCAAAAGACAGCTCATGTTCGTGTACATACGGGCTTGAAGGAGGCACTGATGAACGGTGACTTCCTGCCCGGCCAGAGACTGGTCGTACGACAGCTTGCCGAACAGTACCGGACCAGCGCCATGCCGGTGCGCGAGGCCTTGCGGCAACTCGTCAGCGACGAGGCGATGTTCGACCACCCAAATCGGGGCGTCATTGTCCCTGAGGCCACGGTGGCGCGTATTTCGGATCTGGTGCGTGTGCGCTGCAGCGTCGAAGGGACGGCGGCCGAGTGGGCCGCGACGACCATCACGCCCGAAGAACTCGATGAATTGGCGAAGCTGAACGGGCTGATGCGCGAATGCGTCGAGAGCAATGTCATGGCTAATTATCTCGGCCTGAACAGGCGCTTCCATTTCACGATGTACCATGCCGCGCGTTCACCTCTCATCCAGCAGATCATCGAGAAATTGTGGCTGCAGGCAGGACCGTTTCTGAACATCGTCCGCTCCGACGTGACCTACGGCCTGGGCCTGGACCATCACGACGAAATGCTCGCGGCGCTGCGTCGCGCCGATGGCGCGGCTGCGCGCAAGGCGCTGGTTGCCGATCTGCGCGAGGCCGCCGACATCATTCTTCGCGCCGCGGCGGCGGCTGAGGCTCAACCTGCGCGCAAACGCCCGGCTTCGGTACGCCGTGATCCGAAGGCGCAGGCGCGGTGATGGGCGGATCCCCGCATGGCCCGGTTCATGTCGAGTTTCGTGGCGTCAGCAAGCGCTACGGGCAGACCGTCCAGGCGGTGCGTCAGCTCGACCTGGAAATCATGCGCGGCGAATTCCTGACGCTGCTGGGGCCTTCGGGATCCGGCAAGACGACGGCGTTGATGATGCTTGCCGGATTCGAGGATACGACCGAGGGCGAAATCCTCATTGACGGTCAGCGCATCGACAACGTTCCCGCCAATCGTCGCGGCATCGGCATGGTGTTCCAGAACTACGCGCTTTTCCCGCACATGACGGTCGCCGAAAATCTGGCTTTCCCACTCGAGGTCCGCAAACTTGGCCGCGAGGAGGTGACGCAACGTGTCAGGAACGTTCTCGACATGGTCCAGTTGCCCGAATTCGGCAACCGGCGTCCGGCGCAGCTTTCGGGTGGGCAGCAACAACGCGTCGCGGTTGCCCGCGCCCTGATCTTCGAACCAAATCTTGTCCTGATGGACGAACCGCTCGGCGCCCTAGACAAGCAACTGCGCGAGCAGATGCAGTTCGAAATCAAGGAAATCCATGCCCGGCTTGGCGTCACGTTCGTTTATGTGACCCACGACCAGACCGAGGCGCTGACCATGTCCGACCGGATCGCGGTGTTCAGCGCCGGCCGCATCGAGCAGCTTTCGACACCACGCGAACTGTATGAGCGTCCGACGGGCAGCTTTGTGGCGAGCTTCATCGGCGAGAACAACCGCATGTCCGGCACCGTGCTTGCCGGCGGTGAAAATGGTGGCGTGGCCGTCCATCTCGACGATGGCGATCTGGTGTTGAACGCCATTTCCCCTGGCGCGACGCCCCCTACGGGCGCCAGGGTGACGCTGTCGATCAGGCCCGAGCGCATGTCCTTATTGCACGAAGGCTCCACCGCCCTCAACGTGATCGCGGCAACCGTCGTTCAGTCCGTCTATGTCGGCGATCACATCCGGCTCGTCGCTGTCACGGCGGGCGGCCTGAAATTCATTGTCAAGCTTGCCGCATCGTCGTCTCGGTCCGAACTCAATGCGGGCGAGGCGGTTCGATTGGGCTGTGGTCGTGAGGATTGCCTCGCTCTCGATAGATAACAACAAAAGGCAGACAAGGGAGAGTTCAACCATGAAGAAATCGCCGAAAGTCGTCATCACCTGTGCGGTCACCGGCTCGATCCACACGCCGACGATGAGCCCGTATCTGCCGATAACGCCGTCCGAGATCGTCGACGCCGCTGTCGGAGCAGCCGAAGCCGGGGCGTCGGTGATCCATCTGCATGCCCGCGATCCGGAGACCGGCAAGCCTACCCCTGATCCCAGGCTGTTTATGGATTTCCTGCCGCGCATCAAGCAGCAGACCGACGCCGTGATGAACATTTCCACCGGCGGCGGGCTGAAGATGACCCTCGAAGAGCGCCTTGAAGCGGCGCACGCTTCGAAGCCGGAACTCTGCTCGCTCAATATGGGATCTATGAATTTCGCCTTGCACCACATCGCGCCGAAATACACCGACTGGAAGTACGACTGGGAGAAGGGCTATCTGGAAGACACAAAGAAGGGCATCGTCTCCAACACGTTCGAGCAGATCGAGCGGATCATCGTCGAGGTCGGCCAGGCTTATGGCACGAAGTTCGAGTTCGAGTGCTACGATGTCAGTCACCTCTACACGCTTGCGCACTTTCTCGACCGCAAGCTGCTGAAGCCGCCGCTTTTCGTCCAGACGATCTTCGGGCTGCTGGGCGGTATCGGCGCCGACCCAGAAGACATGATGCACATGCGCAGGACGGCTGATCGGCTGTTCGGAGACGACTATCTCTGGTCGATCCTTGCCGCGGGCAAGCACCAGATAAATCTCTGCACGATGGGCGCGATCATGGGCGGCAATGTACGGGTCGGTTTGGAAGACAGCCTCTATGTCGGCAAGGGCACGCTCGCCAAGAGCAATGCCGAACAGGTGGCCAAGATAAAGCGCATTCTCAACGAGTTGTCGCTCGAAATCGCGACGCCCGACGAAGCCCGTCAACTGCTGGATCTCAAGGGCGCACATGAGGTCGGGTTTTGACGCCCCCCGGCATCGAAACCTATGTCGGCGTCGTGCATCCTTGGATGTGCGACGCGATGGGCCATCTCAACGTTCGTCATTATGTGGCGATGTTCGATGACGCCAGTTTCCAGTTGCTGGGCAGGATTGCCGATCCTCGTTTGACGCCGACCCTCGGCTGGGCGGATGTGAGGATGGAGATCGACTACGTGCATGAAACCGCGGTGGGAACTCTGGTCACCGTTCGCAGCGTTATAGAAAAGCTTGGGAAATCGTCGCTGACTTATCTGCATGAAATGCGCGGTACGCTGGACGGAGTCCTGCATGCGCGCATGCGCACCGTAACGGTGCGCTTCGATCTTCAAGCGCGGAGCAAGATCGAGATCGAAGGCGAGGCCCGGCAGGCGAGCGCGAAACTCCCGAGGGGTGAAGCCGGCAGCTTTGCGCCTCAAGTCGGTCGTTAAGACCAGCTTCGCCGTTTCCCGAAAGCCGACGTCATCGGACTACGCTGGCTTAAGATGACTGCGCCTCTAGACGGACGGCGGCGACAGGATGAAAAGCGCTTGCGCCTGCTTGGTGGCGGAACTGTTGCGGAAGGTGTGGAGGCGTCTTGGGTCGAAAGTCATGGCGTCGCCTTCGAGCAGGACGAACTCCTCGCCTTCGAGCAACACGGTCACGCTGCCCTCGACGACGAACACGAATTCCTCTTCCGAACGCCAGCTGTAGAGCTTGTCGCCGCCGGTGCCGCCCGGCGCCATGATCGACAGGATCGCCTGCGTCCGAACCGCGGATTTCGGGCTGAGCAGGAAGTCTAAAAGGTCGGTGCCGCCGAGCACCGCCGGAGTGCGCGCGTCAACGCGGACGACAGCCGTGTTGTCATGCTGGAACAGGCTGCCGATCGTAATTCCAAGAATGTCGCACAGGCGAACGAGCGTTGCCACCGAGGGCGAGGCCTTGTCGCGTTCGACTTCGCTGAGAAAACCCTTGCTGACTTCAACGCCATCCGCCACGGCCTGGAGGGTAAGGTCCAGTTCGCGCCGTCGATTGCGCAGGGCATCACCGATGCGGGCCGTGGACGGCCTCTGGGTGCCACTCGTCATGATTGCGCTCTCAGCATGTTCAATCCCATACCGTCAGCTCGGTCCGCCGTACAAGCCGGAATTTTATGTGTTCTGTATAGAACAACTTTGTTGACTTATACAGAATTCCCCACCAGCATCCAGATGAATTTCGAGGAGGCGGCGGTGCCATGAGGCGAGCCTTCCCCGCCAGCATACGGATGAAGGAGCGATGATGAGCCAAGACGATATTGCCGAAGCCAGGCGCAGTTCGCAGAGTTGGTACTGGTGGGGCATCGCGACGTTTTTCCGCTGCCCGGTAGCGGAGACTCCGGCCGATGTGGATATCGGCCTGGTCGGCGTGCCGCACAGCTCCGGAAACGGCTCGACGGAGCGCGACCAACATCTTGGCCCGCGCGCGGTCCGCAACGTGTCGGGCTACTATCGCCGCTCGCACGGGGTGCACGGCTTTTCGCCATGGGATGCCGCCAAGATCAGCGATCTTGGCGACGTTCCCCTGCCCGAGGCCATGAACAACGAGGCCTGTGTCCGCGACATCGAAGCCTTCTACGCCCGGCTCGACGCCGCCGGCACAAACCCGGTTTCCATCGGCGGCGATCACTCGATCACCGGGCCTATCATCAAGGCCATCGCCGGACCGGGCCGGCGCCTGTCGGGAGGCCAGCCCTGCTCGCTGATCCATTTCGACGCGCACACCGATTCCTACGACAACATGCCCCACTGGCTTGGCGCGAAGCGTTCGGCGGCGCACTGGGCGGCCTATACGGCAAAGGAAGGTGCGGTCGACCCGGAACGCAGCATCCAGATCGGCATGCGCGGTCATCCGGCGGCGGATATCCACACCGGCGGCGTTGGCGGCTCGAGTCGCGCTCTGGGCTATCGGGTTGTTACGATGGACGAGTTCGAACGCTTGGGCATAGAGCGCATGGTGGAGATGATCCGCGAGCGGGTTGGCGATCGCCCCGCCTACATCACCTTCGATCTCGACAGCCTCGACCCCTCCGTCGCTCCCGGGGTTTCGAACCTCGAGCCGGGCTTCGGCGGCCTGACCATCCGCGAGGCGACGCGCCTTCTGCAAGGATTGAAGGGGCTCAACATCATCGGTGGGGACGTCGTCTGCCTGATGCCGACCAAGGACAGCCCCAACCAGATCACGGCGCAGGTCGCCATGGTGATGATGTACGAACTGATCTGCCTGATCGCCGCAAAGAATGCCGAGACGCACTGACGCGTGGCCTTGGCCGCTACAGGAGCGCGCCGACGCCATCGGTGATGGCGTCGCGGCTCGCGGCTCCGGACTTTCGATGCCGGTTGCCGATGCGGTGGCGCCATTCTTTCGCTGTCTCCTGTTCTCTTAAATGAATTATGTTGACTATTGACGAACTTTCGGCAAGCGTTCCTTGAGGCCGCCAAGAGCCCAAACTAGAGGTGAACCATGAACCGCAAGATCCTTCTACTCATCGCCCTCGCGGCCGCCACGCCGGCGGCAGCACAGCCGCCGAGCTTCGCCGCCGACGGTAAACTGCAAGCCTGCGTCGATCCCACTTTCCCGCCGATGGAATTCATCAAGACGGCGGGCGAGGCTCCCGTTGGCGTCGACATCGACGTCATCAAGGCGCTGGCCGCGCACTGGAAGGTCGACGCCAGTATCACGACGATGGACTTCAGCGGCCTGCTTCCCGGCCTGGAATCGAAGCGCTGCGACATCGTCATCAGCGGCGCTTTGCTGAAACCCGAACGGCTGGAGAAGCTGAGCGGCGTGCCTTATCTGAAGACCGGCGTCGTCATGATCGGCAAGGCCGACGATGCGTCCGCCTACAAGAGCTATGAGGATTTCTCCGGCAAGACCATCTCCGTCCAGTCCGGCACTTCCTATATAGGCCTGCTGGACAAGGTGAACGAGGACCTGGCCAAGGCCGGCCGCGACAAGATCACCATGCAGACCTATCCCAAGCAGACCGATGCGATGCAACAGGTGGTGCTGGGTCGCGCGGTCGCGACGATCAGCCAGGACACCGAATTCGCCTACCGCGACTTGCAGCAGCCCGGTGAGTTGAAGATCGTCTACTCGGCCGGCGCGCAGGATCAGTACGCGGCCTATTTCCGCAAGGATGAGGCTGACGCGGCGGCGGTCGCCGCTACTGTCAAGGAGCTTGCCGCGAACGGCACCATGAAGACCATCGCCGAGACGTGGAAGCTTCCGATGTCGACCATCAGTGGCATCGGTCAGTAACGGCGCGATCGGCAGGGTTCCGTGAGCTTTGACTTTGGCTTGTTCTGGTCGACACTTTTTTCCGGGACGTTCTTCAGGGCGGCGCTGGTAGCGCTCGCCCTGACAATACTCGCGCATGCGGCGGCGATCCTCCTGTCGCTGCCGCTTGCCTTGGCGCTCAACGGGCAAAACAAGGTGCTGCGCTGGGGAGCGACGGCCTATATCGCTGTTTTCCGCGCACTGCCGGCGCTTCTGCTGCTGCTGTTCGTCTGGAACGGCCTGCCGCAAATATGGCCGATCTTCCGCGAGACCTGGTTTTCGCCCTTCATCGCGGCCCTCCTGGCGCTGACGCTGAACGAGGCCGCCTATCAGGTCGAGATCAACAGGGCGGCGCTCAGCGCCGTCGAAGAAGGGCAGTTTCAGGCCGGCGCCGCACTTGGCCTGCGCAAGCCGCAAGTGTTCTTCCTGATCGTCGTGCCGCAGGCGCTGCGCATCGCCCTGCCGCCGACCGTCAACGAGTTCATCACGCTGCTCAAGACCACGTCGCTGGCCTCGGTGATCTCATTGACGGAACTGATGGCGGTCACCCAGCAAAGCGTCGCCTCAACGTTCCGCTATGCCGAGTTCTACGCCGTCACCTCCCTCTACTACCTGGCGATGGTCTATGTACTGATGATCCTGCAGAAGCGGATCGAACGGCGCTTCGCCTGGGCCAAGCCCCACGCGGCCGGAAACGATACCGACAAAGTGCCCCATCACGCATGACGGGCACAAAACGGTGGGCCGCAGCGTGCGGCACGCCATTGACATCCATCGACGCGACGGCATGACGCTGCTCCGAAAGGGCGCCAGATGCCTGAGCCGCGCAGCAATTCAGGGGGACGCGTAATGTCAGGGGCTAGTTCAGAACAGATGCCGGAACAGGCTGATGTCGTCATCGTCGGCGGCGGCATTGCCGGATGTTCGGTCGCCTATCACCTCACCAAGCTTGGCATCACCGACGTCGTACTGTGCGAGCGCAAGCAGCTGACATGCGGCACGACATGGCATGCCGCCGGCCTGGTGACGCAGTTGCGGGCGACGCGACAGATGACGGAGCTGGCGAAATACACCGGCGAGCTGTTCGGCCGCCTCGAAGCCGAAACCGGACAGGCCACCGGCTTCATGCAGCGCGGCTCGCTGCGTGTCGCCAACACCGAGGCGCGCTTCGAGGAGCTGGCACGCGGCGCCTGGATGGGGCGCAATTTCGGCCTGCCGGTCGACATGGTCACGCCCGGCGAGATCAAGGAACGCTGGAGCCCGGTCAACATCGACGGCATCGTCGGCGGCTTCTGGTTCCCCAATGATGGACAGGTCAACCCCACCGACGTCACCATGGCCTATGTCAAGGGCGCGCGCACCGGTGGCGCCTGCATTCTCGAAAACACGCCGGTCACGAAAATCCTGGTCGAGAACGGCCGCGTTTGCGGCGTGGTCACCGACAAGGGCGAGATCCGCGCCGACAAGGTGGTGATATGCGGTGGCATGTGGTCGCGCGATCTCGCGGCACAGATCGGCGTGACGCTGCCGCTGCACGCCGCCGAGCATTTCTACATCGTCACCGAGACCATCCCCGGCCTGCCCGCCAATTTGCCGGTGCTTTTCCTGGGCGACGAGTGCTCCTACTACAAGGAAGACGCCGGTAAGCTGCTGCTCGGCTGCTGCGAGCCGGTGGCCAAGCCGTGGGGCCATAACGGCATCTCGCCCGATTTCTGCTTCGACAGCCTGCCCGAGGACTTCGAGCATTTCGAACCGATCCTCGAAATGGCAACCAGGCGGGTGCCGCTGCTGGCGGATGTCGGCATCAAACTGTTCTTCAACGGACCGGAAAGCTTTACGCCGGATGACCGCTATCTGCTGGGCGAGACGGCTGAGGTCTCCGGCCTGTTCTGCGCCACCGGCTTCAATTCCGTCGGCATCCTCTCCTCGGGCGGCGTCGGCAAGGCGCTGTCGGAATGGATCCGCGACGGGCGCCCACCGGTCGATCTCGCCGATGTCGACGTGCGCCGCACCATGTCGTTCCAGTCGAACAAGAAATATCTCTACGACCGCACCACCGAAACGCTTGGCCTTTTGTTCGACATGCACTGGCCATACCGCCAGTTCGCCACGGCGCGCCACATCCGCAAGAGCCCGTTCCACGACCGCCTGATGGCGGCGGGTGCCTGCATGACCGAGGCCGCCGCCTACGAACGCCCTGGCTTCTTCGCTTTGCCCGGCATGAAGGCCGAGATCGACTATTCCTACGGCCGCCAGAACTGGTTCGGCGCCTGCGGCGAGGAAAGCCGCAACACGGCTGACAACGTTACGCTGTTCGACCATTCCTGCTTCGTGAAATACTGGATCGAGGGGCGTGACGCCTGCGCGGTGCTCAACCGCATCTGTGCCAACAATGTCGACGTACCCGCCGGCCGCGTCGTCTACACGCAATGGCTGAACGAGCTAGGCGGCATCGAAGCCGATGTCACGGTCACCCGCATCTCCGAAACCGCCTACATGGTCGTGACCATCGCCGTGTCGCAGCGGCGCGACCTGGCCTGGCTCAAGCGCCATATCCCGGCGGACGCGCATGTCTTCGTGCAGGATGTCACCTCCGGCCTGCCCATGCTGGCGCTGATGGGGCCGAAATCGCGCGATCTCCTGCACGCCGTCTCGCCCGATGACTTCTCGGAGGCGGCGTTTCCCT
>NZ_RZPL01000151.1:0-9616 GCF_004022805.1 Mesorhizobium sp. M7A.F.Ca.CA.002.04.1.1
GCCTTCATCAGGCCGATATTGCCTTCCTGGATCAGGTCGAGGAACTGCAGGCCGCGATTGGTGTATTTCTTGGCGATTGAGATGACGAGGCGCAGATTGGCCTCGACCATTTCCTTCTTGGCGATCGCCGCTTCGCGCTCGCCCTTCTGCACCTGGTTGACGATCTTGCGGAATTCCAGGATCGAGATCGCCGTTTCGGTGGCGAGGTTCTGGATCTCGGCGCGCAGGTCCTTGATCGCATCCTTCTCGTTCTTGGTGAATTCCTTCCAGCCGCGCGAGGTCAGGTTGCCGATCGAGCGCGTCCAGTTCGGGTCGAGCTCGGAACCCTGATATTCCTTCAGGAACTCTTCGCGACGCACGCCGTAGCTTTCGGCGAGCCTGAGCAGCTTGCCTTCGTTCTGCACCAGGCGCTTGTTGATGTCGTAGAGCTGCTCGACCAGCGCCTCGATGCGCGCCGTGTTGAGCGACAGCGACTTCACCGCCTTGATCAGCTGGTCCTTCAGCTCCTTCAGCCGGCGATCCTGGCTGGGCGACAGCGTGCCGGCCGCGGCCAGACGGTTCTCGACCTGCTGATCCTGCAGCTTGCGCAGCTTTTTGTAGGTGTCGGCGATAACGTCGAGCGTCTCCATCACCTGCGGGCGGAGTTCCGCTTCCATCGCGGCCAGCGACAGGCTTGCTTCGTCCTCGTCTTCGTCGTCGTCATCCGTCAGCCCACGCGTATCGGCGCCGACATTGGTGATGTCGTCTTCGTCGTCGCGCGAACGGCGCGGCTTGTCCTCGACCTTGGCTTCCTCGACGCGCTCGACCACCGGCGCCTGCTTGGCCTCGGGGCCGGCATAGGTGGCTTCGAGATCGATGATCTCACGCAGCAGGATCTTGGATTCGTTGAGTTCGTCGCGCCAGATGATGATGGCCTGGAAGGTCAGCGGGCTTTCGCACAGACCCGCGATCATCGTCTCGCGACCGGCCTCGATGCGTTTGGCGATGGCAATTTCGCCCTCGCGCGACAAAAGCTCCACCGAGCCCATCTCGCGCAGATACATGCGCACCGGATCGTCGGTGCGATCGGTCGGTTCTTTCTTGGTGGTGGTGGCGGCAACCGCGGTGCCGGTCTGCTCAGCCAGCTCGTTGGCGTCTTCCTCGGCATCGGCCGCGGTGTCGGCGGCCTCGGGCTCCTCGCCCTGCTCGTCGTCCTCGACCACGTTGATGCCCATGTCGGACAGCATCGCCATCGTGTCCTCGATCTGCTCGGAGGTCACTTCCTCTGAGGGCAGCACCGAATTCAGCTCGTCCATGGTGACATAGCCGCGCTTCTTGGCGGCCTTGATCATCTTCTTGACAGCATCATCGGAAAGGTCGAGCAGAGGGCCATCGGTGGCGCCTTCGCGTTCGGTTTCGACCTCTTCCTTTTCCTTTGTCGCCATAGTCTTTATCTTCTCCTAGCGGCCGAACTTCAAAGCCGCGTAAGCTGTCGGACCAGTCAAATCGGATGCGCTCGCTTATGAAACGCGCTTCACCGGGCCAGTAACTGCATCAACTCGTTTCGTTTGGTGTATGTCGTTGCCCCAAAACCGGGTTTCCCCTTTTTGGGCGACATCCATTAAGTCCAGATTAACCCTGATATCTGTGGCAGGCGGGCTGCCTGTCCAGTGACCAGTACCTCACATCGCTTATTTCCCGTCGACGCGGGTTCGGGTTAACGTTTCGAATCGTCCTGATTCCGCCAATCTGCCAGAAGGTCAAGCGCCTCTCGCATGATTCGCATGAAAAAAGCGAATCAATTACCCGACTTAGCCCGTTACGCGCCATTTCGACGCGCAACGACGCTTTCTCAATTCACTCGCTTCCAACTAAGCTCGCCCTGCCCTGCCCGAGGAGACGCCAAACCCTTCGATCAGCGCTTCCGTGGCTTGCACATCCTGGAATTGCGCCTGAATTTCGATCAGGTGCCGGTAGTTTTCGTCTGTGGGATCGGTGGCGAGCGCCGCTTCCGCCTGTTTCAGTTCCTTATGTAAGGTGCGCGCGCTGCGCTGCAAGTGCAGCGCCTGGCTGAAAGCATCGCGGGCATCTTCAAGGGCGGCGGTCTCCAGCGCCGGCCATTGCCGCATCCGCCGGATCAACCCGACGGCCCGCTCCCAGATCTCGGCGCAGCCGGCGCGTTCGATCGTCGCAATCACCGCCTGCCGGTCATTGGCCATGTCATGCGCCATTGCATCGAGGATTGCCGCATGCAGCCGCCTCAGATCGGAGTTGGCGAGATCGAGAAACTCGATATGGGCGAAATTCTCGTCGATCAGTGCCGGATGGTTGACCAATGCGACGATGATCGTCGCCTCGCGCACCGACATCCCCTCGCCGCCGCGTTTGACCAAAGCCGACTGGCCGAGACTTTCGGTGATCGCAATGCGGCCGCCACCGCTCTTGGCGAACTGCCCGCCGGGAGCGGCTGCCTTGCCCTGGCCCGGGCGCCCATCCTGGCGGCCGCTTTGCCTGGTGCCGCGCTGCGAGCCGAAGAAGCTCAACACGCGCTCGCGCATCTCCTGTTGATAATGGTAGCGGAGACTTTCATCGCGGATGCGGCTGGTCAGTTCGCGCAGCGTCTTCTCAAGCTCGGCCCGCCGCTCCGGCGTGTCGAAGACGCCGCCCGCCGTCTCACGCATCCATAAAAGATCGACCAGCGGCCGCGCCTCGGCCAGAACGCTACGAAACGCATCCGGTCCTTCGGCCTTGACCAGATCGTCGGGATCCTTGCCTTCCGGCAGCAGCGCGAAACGCGCCGAGCGGCCGGCCTGCACCGACGGCAGCGCCATGTCGGCGGCCCGCCACGCGGCCTTCAACCCGGCCTTGTCGCCGTCGAAGCACAACATCGGCTCCGGCGCCATGCGCCACAGCAGCTCGAGCTGGTTCTCGGTAAGCGCGGTGCCGAGCGGCGCCACGACATTCTCGAAGCCGGCCTGTGCCAGCGCGATGACATCCATATAGCCTTCGACGGCGATGACCGTGCCGCCCTTGGCCAAGGCCTTGCGGGCGCGGGCGAAATTATAAAGCACGTTGCCCTTGTGGAAGAGCTCGGTGTCGGGCGAGTTCATGTATTTGGCCAGCGCATCGGGCTGCAGCGCGCGGCCGCCAAAGGCGATGATCTTCCCCCTGGAATCCGGGATCGGAAACATGATGCGGTCGCGGAACCAGTCATAGGAAACCGGGATGTCGTCGCCGTGGCGCACCAGTCCGCAGGCCTCGATATCGGCTTTCGGCACGCCCCTGGCGGCGAGATGCTCCTTCAGCGCATTGCGGCTGTCGGGCGCAAAACCAAGCCGGAACGATTGCTGCGTCGCCGGCGTCAGGCCGCGGTCGCGCAGATAGGCACGCGCCTTGGCGCCTTCCGGTCCCTGCAGCCGTTCCTGGAAGAAGGCGGTCGCCATCTCCATGACGTCGGTCAGGCTGGCGCGTTCCTTTTCGCGCCGCTCCTCCTGCGCATCGCGGACCGGCATCGGCACCCCGGCCATGTCGGCGATCTTTTCCACAGCTTCGGGAAAGCTCATCCCGTCCAGTTCGGTGAGGAACTTGAAATGATCGCCCGAGACCGAACAGCCGAAACAATGGTAGCGGCCCTTCTTGTCCTCGCAGTGGAAGGAGGGCTCTTCTCGCCATGGAACGGGCAGCAGGCCCAATAGTCGCCGCGCGGTGCGTTGGTCTTCTTGCGGTCCCACGCGACGCGCTGGCCGATCACCGATGAAATCGGCACGCGGTCGCGTATCTCGTCGAGGAAGGCGGGTGGAAAGCGCATCGGGGAACTCGTTTCCCGATTATATAATCACGCCCGCGAAATCCGACGACCCTTAATGCGGGCCATACCCGGTTTCCACAGGCAAAAAGAAAGGCGGCCGTAGCGGGCCGCCTCCCTTTTCAATGTCCGGCAAGGTGCCGATTAATGCGCGGCAAGCGCGCCGAAGATGACGCCGGAGAGGATGCCGACCAGCACATAGTCGTTGCCGACGCGGATCCATTCCTGGCCGCGGCCGGGGCGATGCAGGCCGTAGCGGCCATAGTCGCGGATCGGCTGATGGCGCTTCCAGCCGGAATATTTCTGGCCATGCCGCCAGTTGTTGCGCTTCACGACGACGACCTTCTTCTTGTAAACGCGCTTCCTCACATCGCTGTGGTGGCCGGGCTTCTGCCAGTCGACCTGGCTGTAGTTCGACTGCGGCGCGTTCGGCGCATTCAGCGGTGCGGCCTGGCCGGTGAGCGACGTGGCGGCCAGCATCGAGAAAGCGAGTGCGGAAAGGACGATGCGTTTCATGAGAAGTCTCCTTGGTTGTCGATATCGAAGCAGTAGCTGCCCATCGATGAACCGAAACTGAACGCACGCATTACAATTATGTAATGGATTCCTTGATTTACCCAAGGAAGCTGAACATGATCGCAAAGGCAGGAGCCAGTCGCACCGCAAACTCGGCCTATCCGCCGCTTCGCGCCCGCCCAGCAATGCAACCATTTGCGCGTCCGTCCATTTTCCGACACCGCCTGTCGCGCGGCAACGGCCCTTGAAATCGACAAGATTTTATTATCCGGCTAAAATATTCGAGCTATTATAAGTCACCGCCATGAACATGATTCGTTCCCTCGTTTTTCCTTCTGATCGCCACGCAAAACAGGGCGGGCGCCCTGTTTGCATGCGGGGGACGAAATGAGCGGGTCCGTCGTCCTTCTGCATCTGGCCGGCGCCGTGGCGCTGATGCTGTTTGCCACCCGCATGGTGAAGACCGGCGTTGAACGCGCCTATGGCGACGTGCTGCGCCATCGCCTCCGCGCCACCATGCGCAATCCGATCATGGCGGTGCTGGCCGGCACCGGCCTTGCCATCGCCCTGCAGAGCTCCACCGCCGTCACGCTGCTGGTCGGCTCCTTCGCCGGCTCTGGCATCGTCTCTGGCGCCGCGGGTCAATTGGCAGTGCGCGGCGCCGAAATCGGATCGGCGCTGGTGGTCAAGCTGCTGACCTTCGACCTCACCTTGCTGGTGCCGCTGTGCCTGATCACCGGCACGGTCATGTTCATGGCCACCGAGCGGCGCGACTGGCGCCAGTCCGGCCGCATCCTGGTCGGCATCGGCCTTCTGATCCTCTCGCTGGAGATGATCGGCCAGGCATCGGAGCCCCTGCGCAACAGCCAGCTCATGCCGGTCATCATCAACTACTTCTCGACCGATTCCATCACCGCCTATCTGCTGGCGGCACTGATCACCTGGCTGTTCCAGTCGAGCATCGCGGCGGTGCTGTTGATGGCGACGCTGGCAGGCCGTGGCCTGATCACGCCCGAACTTGGCGTCGTTCTCATCCTTGGCGTCAACCTCGGCTCCTCGATCATCGCGCCGATGCTGACCCGTTCGTCGAGCCCCGAGGTGCGCGTCGTGCCGATCGGCAATCTCCTGATGCGCGGGCTTGGCTCGCTGGTCATGCTGATCCTGGTCATGATCTTCAGGCCGCACTTCGCCTTTCTCGGTTCGACGGCGGCGGACCAGATCGTCAATGCCCACATCCTGTTCAATGTGCTGATCCTGCTCGCCGGCCTGCCGCTGGCAGGCTTCGTCTACCGCGCTTCGGAGAAGATCGTCGCACTTGGCACCAAGCCCGTGCCGGCCGCCTCGCTTGACGTCGTCGAGCTGTCCGCGCTCAACGAAAGCGCGCTCGACGTGCCGAGCCAGGCGCTGGCCAATGCCACCCGCGAGGTGGTGCGGGTCTGCGAGACGATCGAGATCATGCTCAAGCGTATCATCGAACTCTATGAAAGTGCCGACGCCGACAAGATCAAGGCGCTGGCCGCACTCGACGACCGCGTCGACCGCAAGCACGCCGCGATCAAGCTCTACCTCGCCAAACTGACCAGGAACCCGCTGACCGAGGACGAGGCGCTGCGCTGCCAGGAACTGATCGGCGCCTGCGTCAAGCTCGAGCAGGTCGGCGACATCATCGTGCGCAACATGCTGGTGCATGTGAAGAAGAAGTTCGAGCGCGGACTGGAATTCACCGACGAGGGCTGGGCCGAGCTGTGCGCCTTCCATGGCTCGGTTCTGGCCAATGCGCGGCTTGCCTTCAACGTTCTGGTGTCGCGCGATCCCGAGACCGCCCGTCAGCTGGTGCTGGAAAAGGACCGGCTGCGCGACCGCGAAAAGGAAACCAGCGCCAGCCATTTCGTGCGGCTGCGCGACGGCACCGCCAAGAGCGTCGAAACCAGCTCGATCCATCTCGACACCATCCGCGACCTGAAACAGATCAATTCGCTGCTGGCCTCGATGGCCTATCCGGTGCTTGAAGAGCGCGGCCTGCTGACGGGGTCGCGGTTGAAGGCGAGCTGAGAAGCGCCACTTTCCCTTCTCCCCTGGGGAGAAGGGAAGCGGCTGCTCGCATCCAATTCAAGAAAACCTAAACTCGCGACAAAAATTTCTGGATTGCCCGCAAAGCCCATCCGTGGTTTGAGGCGCTTCCAGCTAAGGCTTCCCCATGTCGCTTCCGCTCATCGCCCTGTTCATCGCCGCCTTTGCCTTCGGCACCACCGAATTCGTCATTGCCGGCGTGCTGCCGCAGGTGGCGCAAGGCCTGGGCGTCTCGGTTCCCTCCGCCGGCTATCTCGTCTCCGGCTATGCCGGCGGCATCGCCATCGGCGGCCCGCTGCTGGCGCTCGCCACCAAGTCATTGTCGCGCAAGAGCCTGCTGCTCGGCCTAGCCATCGCCTTCACCATTGGCCAGGCGGCTTGCGCGCTGGCGCCCGATTTCACCTCGATGCTTCTGTTGCGCATTGCCGTGGCGGTCGCGCATGGCGCCTATTTCGGCGTCGCCATGGTCGTTGCCGTCGGTCTCGTGCGCGAGGACCAGCGCGGCATGGCTGTCGCCGTCATCCTGTCCGGCCTCACCGTCTCCAACGTCATCGGCGTGCCGGCCGGCACCGCGATCGGCAACATCTGGGGCTGGCGTGCGACTTTCTGGGTGATGTGCGCGCTGGGTGTCGCGGCAACGCTTGCCATGGCAGCCCTTTTGCCGCGCACCACCGGCTCATCGGCCAAGCCCGCCGGTTTCGCCCGCGAGGTCCGCGTGCTGGCCCGCCAGCAGGTCTGGACATCGCTGATCCTGATGCTGATGCTGATGATCGGCCAGTTCGGCCTGTTCACCTACATCACGCCGACACTGCTCGAAGTCACCGGTCTCGACGAGAACCTGGTGCCGTGGGTGCTGCTGCTCAACGGCGTCGGCGCGACGCTCGGCGTCTTCCTCGGCGGCAAGCTCTCCGACTGGAAGCTGATGCCGTCATTGATCACCATGCTGGCCCTGCAGGCGGTGACGCTTGGCGTGATCTATGCCGTCAGCCCCTATCCCCTGCCGATGGTTGTGGCGATCGTCATCTGGGGCGGTCTCAACTTCGCCATCGGCACGCCGATCCAGACCCGCATCCTGGCCTGGACGGCAGATGCTTCCAACCTCGCCTCGTCGCTCATTCCCTCCGGCTTCAATGTCGGCATCGCGCTGGCCGCTTCGTTGGGCGCCGCGATGCTGAACAGCGGCTATGGCTACCGCAGCCTGCCGCTGCTGGGCGCCATCGCCATGCTGGTCGCCGTGGCAGTGGCGCTCGCCTCTTATGTCTGGGAAGGGCGCAGCAACGCCACGCCGCCGCTGACAGCCCCAGCCGAGTAGATCACGATCCGGAAAAGTGGACGCCGGTTTTCCGAAAAGATCGTGATCAACCAAAAGCGCTTCACCCGCGCCAGCGCAGCAGGCGCATGGCGTTGGCGGTGACCAGCACGGTCGCGCCGGTATCGGCCAGGATCGCCGGCCACAGGCCGGTGATGCCCAAAATGGTGGTGACCAGGAACACCGCCTTCAGCCCCAGCGCCACGGTGATGTTCTGGCCGATATTGGCCATCACCGCCCGCGACAGTTTCACCATACGCGCGACGTCCATGACGCGGCCGTGCAGGATCGCCGCGTCCGCGGTCTCCAGCGCCACGTCGGTGCCGCCGCCCATGGCAATGCCAATGTCGGCGGCCGCGAGCGCCGGCGCGTCGTTGATGCCGTCACCGACCTTGGCGACCTTGAAACCCTCGCGCTGCAATTCGCCGACGATGCGCTGCTTGTCCTGGGGCAACAGCTCCGCTCGCGCCTCGATGCCGAGCGAAGCGGCGATGGCTTGCGCCGTGCGGCGGTTGTCGCCGGTCAGCATCACCGCGCGGATGCTCTCGGCCTTCAGCGCCGCGATCCCGGCCGCAGCATCCGGCCGCGGCTCGTCGCGCATGGCAATCAGCCCGGCCACCACGCCATCGGCGACCAGCACTGACACCGTCTTGCCCTGGCCGTTGAGGCTGTCGACGGCGAGGCGCTGCGCTTGCGTCATGTCGGCGCGTTCGCCCGCCGCCTGGCCGGAGCCGAGGAAGACGGCGACGCCGCCAACGCTGCCCTCGACACCCTTGCCCGAGATTGCCTTCGCCGCGAGAGCCGGCGGCACCGGCGCCTTGTCGGCCTTGGCCCGGTCCAGGATCGCCATCGCCAACGGATGGCTGGAGCCCTGCTCCAGTGCTGCCGCCAGCGCCAGCACGGTGCGTTCATCCCTTCCATACGCCACGATGTCGGTGACGGCAGGCTTGCCTGCGGTCAGCGTACCGGTCTTGTCGAAGGCGACCGCCGTGATCCGGCGAAAGCCTTCCAGCACCGCACCGCCTTTCATCAATAGGCCACGCCGCGCACCGGTCGCAAGGCCCGCGGCGATCGCCGCCGGGGTCGAGATGACCAGCGCGCAGGGGCAGCCGATCAGCAGGATCGCCAAGCCCTTGTAGATCCATTCGTTCCAGTCGCCGCCGGCAAGCAGCGGCGGCAACAATGCCACCAGCGCACCGACCGCCAGCACCGCCGGCGTGTAGGTGCGCGAGAAGCGGTCGATGAAGCGCTCTGTCGGCGCCTTGGCCTCCTGCGCCTCCTCCACCAGCCGCACGATTCGGGCGATGGTGTTGTCGGAAGCGGCCGCCGTCACCCGCACCTTGAGCACGCCATCGGTGCTGATCGTGCCGGCAAAGACGGCGTCCGCAACGCCCTTGCGCTTCGGCGTGCTCTCGCCGGTCACCGGCGCCTCGTCGATTTCGCTCGCGCCCTCGATGATCTCGCCATCGGCCGGGATGCGGGCGCCCGGCCGCACCAGGATGATGTCGCCGACCGCAAGGTCTTCGGCGGGACACTCCGATGTGCCGCCTGCGCGCTCGACCAAGGCCGTCTTCGGCACCAGATCGGCAAGTCCCTGGATGCTCGCCCGCGCCCGGCCGGCGGCGACACCCTCCAGAAGCTCGCCGATCAGGAAGAGCACCACCACGGCGGCGGCCTCTTCAGTGGCACCGATCATCACGGCGCCTATCGCCGCGATGGTCATCAGCATCTCGATCGAAAACGGCGTGCCGGCCAATGCCGCCATCAGCGCGCGCCGTGCGATCGGCACCAGGCCGACCAACAGCGCGGCCAGGAACACCCCGCGTTCCGCCACCGGGAACAGATGGCCGATGCCGTATGCGGCGAGAAGCGCTGCCGCGCAGGCGAGCGTCAGCACCGCCCGGCGGGAACGCCACCACGCCTGCCCCGTCTCGGAA
>NZ_RZPL01000152.1:0-9516 GCF_004022805.1 Mesorhizobium sp. M7A.F.Ca.CA.002.04.1.1
CGGCGCCCGGCTGCGCATAGGCGCGGTTGTTGAACAGGGCGTCGAGCCGGCCGCCGGTGCGGTCGAGCACCGCCGTCACCAGCGCGGCGATGGAGTCCGGCTCGCAATAATCGAGATAGAAGGCCTCGATGCCGTCGGCCTCGAGCGCGGCGATGTCCTGCGGCTTGCGCGCCGTTGCGAACACCCGCCAGCCCTCCGCCTTCAACGCGCGGGCGCAGTACGCGCCTATTCCCGAAGACGCACCGGTGATGATAATCGAGCGCAACTTCTGCGCCGGACTGTTCGTGGTTTCGCCAAGGGTTGCCATTTGCCGCAATCCCTTCCCATATTCCCGGCGTGGAGACAATTGGAGGGCGCGGTTCTTGTTGCGGAAGATCGTAGCCCTCAAGCGGGTCCTCTACGACGCACTTGGCCATTTCAACACCGATGACGGCTGGGCGATGGCCAGCCATCTGGCGATCACCTCGCTGATGGCGCTGTTCCCGTTCCTGATCTTCGCGACGACGCTGGCGAGCTTCCTCGGCGCGCAGGCGTTCTCCGACACGGCCGTGCATCTGGTCTTCGACACCTGGCCCGAACAGATCGCCAAGCCGATCGCGCGCGAAGTGCTCAATGTGCTGACCGTCAGGCGCACCGACCTTTTGACCTATGGTGTGGTGCTTGCGGCCTATTTTGCCTCGAACGGCATCGAGGCGCTGCGCACGTCGCTCAACCGCGCCTACCGCGTCTCGGAAACGCGCGGCATCATCTACCGCCGGGTGCAGAGCATCATCTTCGTGCTCATCGCCACGGCCGGTTTCCTGGCGATCAGCGTGCTCCTGGTGTTCGCGCCGCTGCTGGCGCGGCTCGCCGAAGCCCATATCGACTGGATCAAGCCCTATATGGGCACCATTACGCTATGGCGTTACGTCATCGCTTCGGCGGTCATTGTCGGCGGATTGTTTGCCGTCCATTTCTGGCTGCCGGCGGGCAAGCGCCGCTTCGTGTCGCTGGTGCCGGGCATCGTCTTCACGCTGGCGGCATGGCTTATCGGTTCGACCATCTTCGCCACCTATCTCGACCACTTCTCGTCCTATGTGACGACCTATGCCGGCCTGGCCTCGATCATGATCGCCGTGGTCTTCCTCTACATGGTGTCGGCGATCTTCATCCTCGGCGGCGAGCTCAATGCCGCGATCAGCCGCTATCTGGAGGCGCGTGCGCGGGTGGGATGACAGGGCGAATTGAGGAATTGAAGAACTGAAGAATTGGAGAAAAAGCGGGCCATATCCGGCGCTGTCTGTGCTTCTTCCTCAATTCCTCAATTCCTCAATTCCTCAATTCCTCAATTCCACAGTTCTTCCCTTGGCCTGCCGCGCCGTTGCCAGGCCGACGCCGAATGTCGTGATCGCCATGCCGGCAATCTGAAGTGCGTTGAGCTGCTCGTCGAACAGGGCCCAGGCGATGATCGCCGTCACCGCCGGCACCAGGTAGAACAGCGAGGCGACCTTCGACATCTCGCCGTCGCGGATCATCACCATCAGCAGGAAGATGGCGCCGAGCGACAGCACCAGCACCAGCCAGGCCATGGCGAAGATGAGTTCGCCATTGATGACGACCGTGTGGGTTTCGAAGGCGAGGGAGGCGACGAGCATCAGCGAGCCACCGCCGACATATTGCCACATGGTCGCCGCGACGAGGTCGCCGCCGGAGGCAAAGCGCTTCTGCCAGATGGTGCCGGCGCTCATGCCGAGCACCGAAACCAGCGAGGCTGTCAATGTCGCCGCGGTCACGCCGCCGCCGAGCGCGCCGAGCTTCGGCCACAGCACGATGACGATACCGATGAGGCCGATGCCAAGGCCAAGCCAGTGACGCGGCAGGATCGCCTCGCCGAGGAATTTGCCGGCCAGCACCGCCGTGATCAGCGGCTGCAGGCCGACGATGAGGGCCGAAAAGCCGGCCGGCATGCCCCTGTGGATGGCCCAGAACACAGCGCCGAGATAGACGCCATGCATCAGGATGCCCGCGCCGGTGGCATGCAGCGCCTCCTCGCGGGTGGCTTTTTTCGAACCCAATACAAGCATCAGGACGGCCAGCAGGATGGCGGCGATGACGAACCGCGCGGCGAGGAAGGTGAACGGCTCCGCCCATGGCATGGCGTAGCGCGCGCCAATGAAGCCGGTCGCCCACAGAACGACGAAGGTGGCGGGAATGAACCGCTTGATGCTGTGCATGTTCCGGAGTCCGCCGCACTGGAGAGAATTGCCGTGGCGATGCTCTAATCCCGTTCACCCCGGCGCGCAAAGCGAAACGGTTGATCCATAGATCACCGGAATTCAACGCCGGCCCATCTGGGGTGGCTTCTTGGTCTCACCGGGCTCAAAGCCCGACCATTCGCCTGATGTCGTCAGGCGATGCGCCGGCATGGCGCAAGGCGGCAAGGCCGGTATCGCCCAGGCTCTTCGACAGTTTTCGCCCGTCGGGCCCGAGGATGAGGCGATGATGGAAATAGGCGGGTTGCGGCAGTCCCAGGAGTTGCTGCAGCAGGCGCTGCACGCCGGTGGCGGAAAACAGATCTTGTCCGCGCACGACGTGGCTGACACCTTGCAGGGCATCGTCCATGACGACGGCGAGGTGGTAGCTGGTCGGGATATCGCGGCGCGCCACGATCACGTCGCCCCAGTCCTGCGGACGGGCTTCGATCGAGCGTGTCGCGGAAAGCGTCTCGTCGGCGAATTCGGTCCAAGACAGGTCCTTGCCGACACGCGCCAAGGCGGCATCGACATCCAGCCGCCAGGCGAAGGGCGCATTCCCGGCGATCCGCCGCTGGCGTTCCTTGACTGGCAGCGCCTTGTCAGCGGCGGGGTAGAGCGGCACGCCATCGGGATCGCGCGGCCAGTCGCGCCCACGCTTTTCACTGTCGGTGATGAAGGCGCGGATCTCGCCACGGCTCATGAAGGCGGGATAGACGAGTTCCTCCCGGACCAGCCGCTCGAGCACCGCCTGGTATTCGGCGAAATGCTCGGATTGGCGGCGCACCGGCTCTTCCCAGCCAAGCCCCAGCCATTTCAGGTCGGCAAGCACGCCGGCCTCGAATTGCGGCGTGCAGCGCGTCGTGTCGATATCCTCGATGCGCAGCAGCAGGCGGCCGTCCGCCCGTGCCGCCAGCTTCTGGTTGAGCAGCGCCGAATAGGCGTGGCCGAGATGCAGGTCGCCATTGGGGCTGGGCGCGAAGCGGAATGTCAGGAGTGTCATCTCTGCGGCGGCAATCGGGTTGTGCGGCGGTTTTGCCAATTGCTACCGTGCTGCCGGTTCAGGAACAAGAAAGCATGCAGCGTATCGCGACATCAGACGACATTGCCCGGGGGCTCGATGCGCTTTGCGTGATCGACCCGCGCCTGGAAAAGGTGCGCGGCATGGCCGGCGAAGTGCCGCTGCGGCTGTCCGAACCGGGGTTTCGAAGCCTGGCGTCGATCGTCGTCTCGCAGCAAGTGTCCCGCGCCAGCGCCGATGCGATCTTCGGCCGGCTGACCAAGCTCGTCGATCCGCTGACGCCGCAGGCGATCCTGGCCGCCGGCGAGGACATGTTTCGCGAGGCCGGCCTGTCGCGGCCGAAGCAGCGCGGCCTGATCGCAATTGCCCAGGCCGTGGTCGACGGCCTCGACCTGCATCACCTCTGTTCGCTCGATGCCGAGGAGGCGATCACGACGATGACGGCGGTGTCCGGCATCGGCCCGTGGACGGCGGAAGTGTACCTCTTATTCGCCGCCGGGCACCCCGACATTTTCCCCGCGCGTGATGTCGCGCTGCAGAGCGCGGTCGGCCACGCGCTCGGCATCGAGCCGCGTCCGCCGGAGAAAACGCTGATCGCATTGGCCGAATCATGGAGCCCGTGGCGAGGTGTCGCATCGCGGCTTTTCTGGTCCTATTATCGTGAAACCAGAGGGCGGGACGCCGCGCCGCCGGCCTGAATCCGCGAAAAATCATAAAAATCATGCATTTTTGGCGCTTCAGCGACGCGACAATCCGCTTCACATCCCTGTCATGTCGGGCTTACAGTATCCGTGCCGTTCGGGTCTAGAACCAAGGAGGTGAACACGTGACGGTTGCCGTATCTCCGGATGGGCTTCCAGCACTGGTGCTGAATGCGGATTACCGTCCGCTCAGCTATTACCCCTTGTCGCTCTGGTCGTGGCAGGACGCTATCAAGGCGGTGTTCCTCGACCGGGTGAACATCGTCGCCGAATACGAGCACGCCGTCTCCTCGCCGACCTTCTCGATGAAGCTGCCGAGCGTTGTCAGTCTTAAGGCCTATGTGAAGCCCTCCAGGCACCCGGCCTTCACCCGCTTCAACGTCTTCCTGCGCGATCGCTTCCAGTGCCAGTATTGCGGCACGCCGGAGGACCTGACCTTCGATCACGTCATCCCCCGCCATCGCGGCGGCGCGACGACGTGGGAGAATGTCGTTGCCGCCTGTTCGCCGTGCAATTTGAGGAAGGGCGGCATGATGCCGGCGCATGCCAAGATGTGGCCGTTGCAGAAGCCTTTCCAGCCGACGGTGCACGATCTGCACAACAATGGCCGCCTGTTCCCGCCCAACCATCTGCATGAGAGCTGGATGGATTATCTCTACTGGGATGTCGAACTCGAACCATAGAGTTCGGCACAAATCCGCCATGCTGGCCGCCTGACGCAGCTTTCTGCGCTTCCGGTGCTCACGTACTTCAGTACGCTCCGCTCCGGTTCTCGAAAGCCGCGCCATCCGACTCAGCCTGGCGAATTTTTGCTCGAACTCTGCGTCGCGCCGTTCAATCGAATTGGTTTAGTCGCGGGCGAAAGCGGCTCGGAAGGCGACGGCGGCGAGGATCAGGCTGGCGATGGCGTTCCAGCCGGCCAGCGACAGGCCGAGGATGCGCAAAGCGGCCTTGTCGCAGGACGGCGGCACGAATTTGTCGAGCGCGTCGAGCACGCCCTTGCCGCCGGTGTCGACCGGTCCGGCGCCTGCGGTACAATCGGTCGGGCCGGCCCACCACTGCCATTCGACGCCGGAGTGGTAGACGCCGAGATAGAGGCCGTAGAGCATCAGGATGCCGCCGACGGCCAGCAGGCCGCGCGTCAGCCAGCTGGGTGCGTGCAGCATCGACGCAATCACCGCCAGCACCATCAGCGGGACGCCGATATAGTAGGGCGTGCGCTGTTCGAGGCAGAGGTGGCAGGGGATATAGCCGCCGAGATACTGGAAGCCGAGCGCCGAGCCAACGGTGGCGGCCATGGCGACGGCGAGGAACAAGGCGGTCAGCGTGCGCTGGCGTCCGGTGTCGGCATTCATGGTCGCTGTCATTTCAATCGGTCCGTCCGGCTTGCAATGGTTCTGTTCAGAACGCGTATTTGACCAGGATATAGAGCAAAATCAGGGCAACCGCGCCGGCGCCGGCGATCAGGCCGAGGCGCTTTTCGATGAATTCGCGGATCGGTTCGCCATAGCGGCGCAGCAGCCAGGCGAGCAGCAGGAAGCGGGCGCCGCGGGCCACGATCGCCAGCACGATGAACAGCAGCAAATTGACGCCGATGACACCGGACAGGATCGTCACCACCTTGATCGGCGGCAGGTGGGCGGCACCCGACGTGATCAGCATCAGGACGATGAAGCCGACGCCGGCGCCCGCGCGCAGTTGCTCGAACTCGTCGTACTTGCCGTAGAATTCGAGGATCGGCCTGGCGACCGCGTCATAGGCATAGTGGCCGATGAACCAGCCGGCGATGCCGCCCAGCACCGAGGCGACGGTGGCGATCAGCGCATAGCGGTAGGCGCGATCCGGCCGCGACAGCGCCATCGGCAGATAGAGCACGTCGGCCGGCACCAGGAACACCGAGCTTTCGACGAAGGCGATGAAGGCCAGCCACCATTCGGCGGATTTGCGGGCCGCCAGCGACAGGGTCCAGTCGTAAAGTCCGCGAAGCATCGGCACTCCTAATGCGTGTCGTTCAATTGCGCAGGCAGGTTGGGGTGTAACGGCATGCACAGAACAAAGACCCAGCGCACGCCATCCGTCCCCGCAGACGTGCCGCGCTTTGATGCGCCGCCTGTCTAGAAAGATTTTCCGCGCTGCACAATGGCAGCCCCGTCACGAAATCGAAAGGCGCAGTTTGGTCGCATCCGGGGCGACGAGGAATTGGCCAGTTGACGAACAGGCCTCCAACCGTATAGTCCCGCGCCATCCAGGCCGCCCGGCCTGAGCCCCTATGGCGGAATTGGTAGACGCGCTCGACTCAAAATCGAGTTCCGCAAGGAGTGCTGGTTCGATCCCGGCTAGGGGCACCACCCTTCGCTCTCCGAGCTTCGGGTGGCAGGCCACTCGAAGTTCAATAGACGAAGGGCGTCACGGTCGCTTTGGCTCCCGATACGTCTCAGCAGGCGATCAACACGCTTTGCGCGCCACGCTGGGGTCGCCGTCATTGGCCGGGCCGATCTCGCCAGCTGCCAGCAATTCGTCGAATGTCCGTTCTAGGTCGGCGCTGTCATCGGCTGCCGGTCCGCTGGGCGGATCCTGGCGTGTCAGCGTTTCCAGCCTTTGGTGAAGCTGGCGGTTCTCGTTGCGGCAACGGGCATGCGCGAGTTCGTCGGTCATGCCGCGCAAGCGGAGATCGGCGAGTTGAACCTTCACCGCGCCACAGTCTCGGCGCGCCGCGTCGCGCTCCTGGCGTAAATTCGCAATCTCGGTTTCCGAGGTTTGGCGCCGATGCTCGGCCACGTCCTCGGCGCGCTGCCCGGCGCTCGGCGTTGCGCGGACCACGCTTTGATCGGGGGTGCTGCGCTGGAGCAAGCGCAACCTCTTTTCAAGTTCGACGGCCCGTTCCTGCGCGGCGGCGGCGCAATCGCCGAGAACGCCGCGCTGATGCTCGACCGTGGACAGCCGCGCTTGCAGGTCCTGCTGTACAAGCATCTGCGCAGATAGTTTGCCGGTCAGTCGTTCGTTGTGGACTTGGTAGTCCGCGACCTTGGAACGAAGCAGCATGGCGGCCTGTTGCAAGCTGGCGAGCCGCAATGCAACGTCCTCACGCGCCTGCTCGGCGGCTTGCCTGGCCATGGTCTCGTCGCGGAGTTGCCCCGACACGCGCGCCAGGTTCCGTCCCAGGCGCTCGACCTCGACATTCGCTTCGAGGAACCGTGTTGCGCGCTGGCCGGCATGCCTATCCGCCTGCGCAATGGTCTGCCGTGCCCTGTTGAGTTGGACCTCCAGGTCGGCGATGGTCTTGCTTGCGATCGATAGCTCGCGCGATTTTCGCCCAAGCTCTTTCGAGGTGCGATCCTGCAAACGTTGCAGCTTCGCCACCTCTTCCTGCAAGTCCCATTTGTCCGTATCGGGAGCGTCGGCATCGTGCGTTTGCGCATCGAGCCTGGCCACATAGTCCTCAACCAGCGACCACGCCAAGTCGTCATCGTTGGACAAGAGCGAGGAGCCGCGCATGGCGTGGGCCTGACTCGAGCCCGTCCGGGCCGAAGTCGAGCCGAGGGAGGCGGCCAGCGTGTCTGACTGGGCCAATCCGGTCACGGGCTCCTCTTCGAAGAGAGGCAAAGCTTGATGCGTGGCGGCTCGGATGCTTCGAATCAGTTCTTCGAAGTCTTCGTCGGCCCTTCGGACAACGGCGCTGTCGTTCGCACTGATGTGCCGGGCGCCGTTGGCCTCATGATTCAGCGACATTTTTCTCTCATCGCGGACCGAATCACTAGACTATCGTGCATCAAGGACAAGAATGCGAGTAGATCTTGCCGGGTTTCACCGGAAAATTGCTGCAAGAAATCTCGTTTTTTTGAAGCGGAAGTCGATCTTAGCGCTTGCCTCTTGGGCAATCGAAGTAAAGTCCCGGCCACCTCTGTGTCAAATATTGCAGCGAAAATGTGCCATCCTTCCAGAACCGCACCCTTGCCTTTTCTCAGCGCCGCCCCAACAAGCTCTTCATGCGGTTGCGCAGCAGGCGGGCCATGTTGCGGGTTTCGCGGTAGAGGTGCAGTTGCGAGGCGGCCTGGCGGGTGAGGCGGTCGGCGTCCGGCGTCAGGCCGATCACCAGCGTGCCCATCGGCTTGCGCTCGGCCCATAGCCGGCTCATCACCGGATGGTCGGGCACGGCGCAGGAATCGGTCATCATGATGTTGGGATCGTCGAGATGCTGCCCGGTCACCTCGATCATCAGCAAGGTGCCCGGCGAATAGCTGGCCAGCGTCTCGTCATAGGCGGTCTTCCAGGTGTAGGCGATGCCGGCTTCGACGAAGACGATCAGGCAGGCAATGGTGCGGCCGTCGAGCGTCAGCGAATGGATGCGGCACATGTCCTGCTCGGCCAGCCGGTGCACGGCTTCGCGGGCGAAGGCGGCGCGGAAACGGTCGATCGCCATGGCGGTGCGTTCGCGGCCCTTCCAGCCGGCCGCCTCCAGCGTCAGGAAGTTCTCGATGGCGTGGCGGATGTCTTCGGGGCCGCGCGCCACGACATGCTCCAGCCTGCCGAGGTCGCCGAGGCGCCGCTTCAGCCGCCGGAATTCGCGATAATGGTGCGAACGCAGCGAGGCCTTCAGATAATCATCGCCGTCGCGCTCGCTCTCCAGCGCCGGGCGCAGGGTCTGGCCGGTGGTGACCAGCATCAGGCCGCGCGTCTCGGCCACGGTGGCAAACAGGCTCGCCACCGGGCCATCGAGCCGGACATCGGGCAGGACGAACACTTTCGGCAGCTTGAGATGCGGGCGCGACAGCATCGAGAAGAAATCCTCGACGACGCCCACCGGGTCGTCGCGGTCGACCAGCGGCGTGCCGAGCGGACCGAACGGGCTCGACCATGTGCGCATCACCGGCACGCCGAGCGGCACCACCGGCCGTTCCACTGAGAACGGCACCAGAAGGCGCAGCCGGTTGCGGTATTCGTCGCCGTCGCGGATGACCGCCAGCCGCACCTCGCGATCTTCCAGCCGCGGCATGGCGGGCGCAAGGAAACGCGGGTTGAAGAACACGTTGGGCTCGACCGTGCGGGCGCAGAGATAATCCAGCTCCTCGACCAGGTCGAAACCGGCGGATGCCGGGTAGATGGCGAGCTTGCGCTCGGGCCGGTTGTTGGCGAGAATCTCGATATGGGCGGGGTCGGCGTCACGGGTCAGCCCGGCAAGGCCCGACACCATGGCGCCGGCGGTGCCGCCGCTGGTTTCCTCAAGCAACGGGATGGCAGCCATCACGCGGCTCCTTTCGCAGGCACGAAGATAAGCATGACGATGCCGAGCTTGCGCCACACCGTGAAGGACAGCGCGCCGGCTTCGAAGATCATGGCAAAGGCGGTGGCCATGGCCGCGCCCCACAGGCCGAACATCGGGATCAGCATCACGTTGAGGGCGATGTTGAAGGCCAGCGTCATGGCATAGACGGCGGCGCAGATGTTCTGGTTGCCGCTCATCGTCAGCAGGCTTTCGCAGGGGCCGACGGCGGCGCGCGCCGCGACGCCGAAGACGAGCAGGAACAGCAAGGGATAGCCGATGCTGGTGCTGTTCGGCCCGGAA
>NZ_RZPL01000153.1:0-9459 GCF_004022805.1 Mesorhizobium sp. M7A.F.Ca.CA.002.04.1.1
AATCGAAGGAGTAGCACATGTGCACGCGCTTGCCGCCGGCGGTCAACCCCTACAACTACCAGGACCATCTCTACGACAAGAGCCGGCCCGAGAATCTCGGCTTCCTCGAACGGTTCCGTGCCCTGCTCGATGAATATCCGGCAACCGCAGCGGTCGGCGAGGTCGGCGATTCGCAGCGTGGGCTTGAAGTGGTGGCCGCCTACACCGCCGGCGGCAAGCGCGTGCACATGTGCTACTCCTTCGATTTCCTGGCGCCGGAAAAGATCAGCGCGGGCAAGGTCCGCTCGGTGCTGGAATCCTTCGGCAAGGTCGCCAGCGATGGCTGGTCGTGCTGGGCCTTCTCCAACCACGATGTAATGCGCCCGGCCTCGCGCTGGGCCGCCAATGAGCCCGACCCGACCGCCTACCTCAAGGTCATCTCGGCGCTGCTGATGTCCTTGCGCGGTTCGGTCTGCATCTATCAGGGTGAGGAACTTGGGCTCGGCGAGGCCGACCTTCGGTTCGAGGATTTGCAGGATCCCTACGGCATCCGCTTCTGGCCTGAATTCAAGGGCCGCGACGGCTGCCGCACACCGATGGTGTGGGACGGCGGCGCCAAGAATGGCGGCTTCTCCCAGGCAAAACCCTGGCTGCCGGTGCCGGCCAAGCATTTGGCGCAAGCGGTCAATGTCCAGCAGGGCGACGAGGCTTCGCTGCTCGAGCACTACCGGCGCTTTCTCAGCTTCCGGCGTGCCCATCCGGCGCTGGCCAAGGGCGACATCACCTTCATCGAAAGTGAGGGAGATACCGTGGCCTTCACGCGCCGCGCAGGCAACGAGCAGATCGTCTGCGTCTTCAATCTGGGAGCCGGGCGGGCCAAGGTTGACCTTGGCGGCCGATCGCTGCAACCTCTGCCCGGGCACGGATTTTCGGGGCAGGCGAGCAGCGGTTCCATCGAGCTTGGCGGCTACGGCGCCTGGTTCGGGCGTCTCGACTGAATTTCCAATCACTGGAGGAAACCAATGGCCGATGTCACGCTAAGACAAGTGAAGAAGTCCTACGGCAATCTGAACATTCTCCACGGCATCGACCTCGATATTAGGTCGGGCGAGTTCATCGTCTTCGTCGGCCCGTCGGGCTGCGGCAAGTCGACATTGCTGAGGTCGATCGCCGGGCTCGAGGAAATCACCTCCGGCGAACTCAGAATAGCCGGCGAAGTGGTGAACGACGTGCCGCCGTCGAAGCGGGGCATCGCCATGGTGTTCCAGTCCTACGCGCTGTACCCGCACATGACCGTCTACGACAACATGGCGTTCTCGATGAAGATCGGCAAAGAGAACAAGGCCGAGATCGACCGCCGCGTGCGCCAGGCCGCCGAGATCCTGCAGCTGACCAAATATCTCGACCGCCTGCCCAAGGCGATGTCGGGTGGCCAGCGCCAGCGCGTCGCCATCGGCCGCGCCATCGTGCGCAATCCGAAGGTGTTCCTGTTCGACGAGCCGCTTTCGAACCTCGACGCCGCGCTGCGCGTCGCCACCCGCATCGAGATCGCCAAGCTCAAGGAATCGATGCCCAACACGACCATGATCTACGTTACCCACGACCAGGTCGAGGCGATGACGCTGGCCGACCGCATCGTGGTGCTCAAGGACGGCCATATCGAGCAGGTCGGCACGCCGATGGACCTCTACAAGAAGCCCGGCAATCTGTTCGTTGCCCAGTTCATCGGCTCGCCGGCCATGAACATCCTGCCGGCGACCATCGAAAAGACCGGAAACCCGACCGTCGTCAGCCATGTCGGCGGACGCAAGGCGACCGTGCCGATTGCGACGCCGGCTTCGGCAAAGGGCGCTGCGGTGAGCTTTGGCGTGCGGCCGGAGGACCTGATCATCGCCAGCGGCGCGGACTATCTGTTCGAGGGGACGGTCGACTATGTCGAGCAACTCGGCGAGGTGCAGCTTGTCTATGTCGACATCGGCCGCGCCGATCTGCCGCTGGTGACCAAGCTGCCCGGCAATGTCGAGGTCAAGCGCGGCTCGACATTGCGGCTGAGCGCCAATGGCGAGGACCTGCATATCTTCGACGCGGATGGACGTTCTTTCGCGTTGCATGAAGTGGAAGCAAAGGCGGCTTAACCGCAATTACCGTGTCAGGCACAAAAAAGAGCGGCGGGCCGGGCCCGCCGCTCTTTGACTTGGAGATCGACTTCGGTTGTTAGTTGTTGCCGAAGAGGTTGCGGTCGGCACCTTGCGGAGCAGACTTCTGGGTGGTGTCACCCGACGAGTTCAGCAGCTTGTAGACCGGCGAACCGGTGTTGCGTACCGAAGAGGTGCGCGTGCTGTCGACCGAAGTCGTGGCGGCAGGCTGATTGGCACCATTGGAGCCAAAATTGTCGCTGCCGGCGAAGGCACTGCCGGTGATGGCCAGAACGGCGGCGGCAGCAATAAGGATCTTGTTCATTTTAGTCTCCTGAATTCTGGATTTCGCCAGGACGGCAGACACAGCTGCCGTCGGTTGCGAAATTGGTTGTTAGCGACCGAAGAGGTTACGGTCGCTGCCCTGAGCGGGCGTCTGGGCAGCCGGTTCCGAGGTTTTGGTGGAAGCCGTGTACGACTGGTCCACAGCGGCGGCAGGCTGGTTGGGGCCGTTCGAACCGTAGTTGTCGCTGCCCGCGAAAGCGCTGCCGGTGATGGCCAGAACGGCGGCGGCAGCAATGAGGATCTTGTTCATCTTGAATACTCCTGAATGTCTGAATTTCGCCAGGGCGGCGGGCGAGCCCGCCGTCGACCGGGAAACTGGGAATCGGCTGTTAGTTGTTGCCGAAGAGGTTGCGGTCAGCACCCTGGGCAGGCGCCTGAGCAGCCGGTTCCGACTTCTTGGTCGAAGCGGTGTACGAGCTGTCGACAGCAGTGGCTGCCGCGGCGTTGGAACCGTAGTGGTCGCTACCAGCGAAGGCGCTGCCGGAAATGGCCAGAAGGGCTGCGGCAGTGAGAATGATCTTTTTCATTTTTGGTACTCCAGTATCGTCTTTTTTCCGTCCGTCTAGCGGCGTGTCTTGGAAATGAAATCGCGTCGTTCGGACAGCCCCGATGTGGGAGGGCAAGGTCGTCTTTTCCAATCACGAAGTTGTTCCGTGTGGACCATGAATCCACACCTTGAAATTGTGCCAACGGAATCTAGGGATGCATTTTTCTTCTTCATATCAGTGTGTTAGGTGTAGCCACCTGATGGATCACTGACTGTTTCAGAGGCCCAGCGTTCACACCGTCCTGCACGCACCGTCAACAGAAACGAACCGTTCGGTTCGATTTTAGGGCGAACTAATAGTCATTTTTCGAAACCATTAACCTTTTTTGACCCCCCGCGAAGGGTCGGATTCGGGAAGATCGCAGCCGGCAAATGGCCGCCCGGGAGGTGGGATCTCGGCCCGCGACGAGCTGCAGTAGCGTTTCGCATGCCGTGTCGCGCCGCATGGATACGATGTCGTTTTCATGCCGACGGCGCGCCCGCGATCGTGGTTAGATCATACCATCTCAGGTGCCGCTTCGTGACGACGAGGCGGAGAATTGGGAAGCCGGTCAGAATCCGGCGCTGCCCCCGCAACGGTGGTGGAGTTCAAGTCGCAACGGGAGACCACTGGGCAACCGCCTGGGAAGGTGTCGCGATGGTCCGCAAGGACAACTCCAGAGCCCGGAAACCAGCCCGAGATTTTTAGACTCGACTGATCGCGGTGGGCGGTCAAGAGGTGGATAGCGCATGTCCGGCACACAGCCGGCCTGCGCTTCAATCCTTCCTCCGTCACCACCAGTTCAGTCCTTAGGAACGAGGACAGGACATGGATATCCGCAACGACATGCTGAGGCTCCTGAAGGGGCGCCGGCAAGGCTTTTCGCTGGAGCAGCCCTTCTACACCGATCCGGACTACTTCAAGCTCGACATGGAGCTGATCTGGTATCGCGACTGGCTGTTCATCGGCCATGATTGCGAACTGCCGAAGCCGGGCAGCTACATCACCGTGCAGGTCGGCGATTATCCGGTCGTCCTTGTCCGCGACCAGCACGGCAAGATCAACGCCTTCCACAATTCCTGCCGCCATCGCGGCAGCCGCGTGTGCAACACGGAGAAGGGTACCGCGGCAAAGCTCGTCTGCCCGTATCATCAGTGGACCTACGAGCTGGACGGCCGCCTGCTGTTTGCCCGCCAGATGGCCGACGGTTTCGACAAGAGTGATTTCGGCCTGAAGCCGGTCGCCTGCGAGAGCGTCGGCGGCTACATCTTCATCTGCCTGGCCAAGGAACCGGCAGATTTCGCGCCGATGCGGGCGATGATCGAACCCTATCTTTTGCCGCACCGGCTGCGTGAAGCAAAGATCGCCTTCGAGAGCACGATCGTCGAGAAGGGCAACTGGAAGCTGGTCTGGGAAAACAACCGCGAGTGCTACCACTGCGCCGCCAATCATCCCGAGTTGTGCAAGACCTTCCCCGAGGCTCCAACCATAACCGGCGTCCATGGCGCCGACAGCGACCCTGAAATGGTCGCACACTGGGCCAGATGCGAGGCATCAGGCTTGCCGAGCAAATTCCGCATCGATCCGGCAGGGCAGTACCGCGCCACCCGCGCGCCGCTGCTGCGCGATGCCGTCAGCTACACCATGACGGGAAAACGGGCGGTCCAGAAGAACCTGTCCGACAGCGTTTCAACCGACCGCATCGGCTCCTTGCTGCTCTATCACTATCCGACGACCTGGAACCATATCCTCGGCGACCACGCCGTTACCTTCCGCGTGCTGCCGATCAGTGCCACGGAAACCGCAGTGACAACGAAATGGCTCGTCCACAAGGATGCGGTCGAAGGCGTCGACTACGACCTCGCTGAGCTCACCCATGTCTGGACCGAGACCAACGACCAGGACCGCCGCATCGTCGAGGAAAACGCCTTCGGCATCCTGTCGCCGGCCTATGAACCAGGCCCCTATTCGGAGCTGCATGAGGGCGGCGTGATCCAGTTCGTCGAGTGGTACGCGTCGTTCATCGGGCCGCGCCTTGCCGAAGGCGGCCGGCCGGCCCTGCGCAGCGTCGCCTAGCCCAGGGGACAAGAGGATGAATGCGATGACGGACCTTGGCCTCTATCGCCATCTCGACCAGATGACGCCCTGGAACGACAGGCTGCAGGTGCTGGAAGTGATCGGCGTCAGCGACGAAGCGCCTGACGTGAAGACCTTCACCTTCCGCTCCGACAACCAGACCTGGTTCCGCTACAAACCGGGTCAGTTCGTGACTCTGGAACTGCCGACATCGGACGGGCCGCTGATGCGCACCTACACGCTGTCGTCCTCGCCGTCGCGGCCGTTCTCGATCGCGGTGACGGTCAAGGCGCAGGCGGGCAGCACCGGTACGCGCTGGATGTTCGACCATCTGACGCCCGGTTCGCACGTCAAGGCCTATGGGCCGACCGGCGACTTCTCGCTGCACAGCCACCCGGCCGCCAAATACCTGTTCATTTCGGCCGGTTCCGGCGTGACGCCGATGATGTCGATGCTGCGCTGGCTGAACGACTGCGCGCCATGGACCGATGTCGGCTTCGTCAACTGCGCGCGCCGCCCGGAAGAGATCATTTTCCGCAAGGAGCTCGAACTGCTCGGCAGCCGCATGCCTGGGCTGTCGCTCGGCTTCATGATCGAGGAGCGGTCGAGCCGCGAGGGCTGGTTCGGCCATATGGGCCGCATCGACGCGATCCGGCTGCCATTGCTGGCGCCCGATTTCCGCGAGCGCGAGATTTTCTGCTGCGGCCCCGATCCTTTCATGCGCGCCGTGCGCGGCATGCTGGACGCAGCCGGCTTCGACATGGCGAAATACCATCAGGAAAGCTTTGCCGCGCCTGCCGTGGAGGAGATCCCGGCGCCGTTCTCGCCGCCGGCGGAAGACGGCGCCGCTGCCACCGTGGAGGCCGTGACACCGATCCGGTTCTCGCATTCCGATGTCGATGCCGAATGCGTCGCCGGCCAGACCGTGCTGCAGACGGCACGCGCCTCGGGGGTGCGGATTCCCGCCGCCTGCGAGTTCGGCCTGTGCGGCACCTGCAAGGTGAGGAAGGTCGCGGGCGACGTCGAGATGAGCCACAATGGCGGCATCCTCGATCACGAAATCGAAGACGGCTTTATCCTCGCCTGTTGCTCGAAGCCGCTTTCGGCGCTTGAAATCGAGGCGTGACCGGCAGGCACGGTCAGAGGCTGTCCATGCCCGCGCGGCCTGCAGCTGCGCTCGGCCGGGCCTACGCCATCTTGCCAAAAACCCTGCAAATGGTTAGACGCCTGCAACGGTGGGGTTGACCGTAGGGCCCGAAGATCATCTCCGCGGCCTGCTTCGGCGGGGAGCAAACATGCGACAATCCGGCGTATATGCCATTGCCAGCAAGGATATCGTCTTTGAATCCTTCGATGGCGAAGCCGTCGTTCTCGACCTGACCACCGGTAAATATTTCGGCTTCTCTGATTCAGGCAGCAGGCTTTGGGATGCACTGTCGTCCGGCGTGCCTGCCTCCGAACTGGTCGGCGCCGCGACCGGGATTGGCGCCCTCGATGCCGCCGCGATTGACGGCTTTGTTTCACAATTGCTCGAATTCGGTTTGCTGGCGGCCGCAACCGATGGCGTGGCAAGACCGGTTCCCAGCGAATTGCTGGCTCAGCTCGCCGCTGCCGGCGAGCCCCTCAAGGTCGACATCCATGACGACCTTGCCGACCTCATTGTCGTCGATCCCATCCACGAGGTCGAGGAGCCCCTCGGCTGGCCCGCAGTGAAGCAGGCCAACTGAGGCGCGCCAGGCTCTCGTTGCCGGACGGCTCCGGAACAGGCAGACCATGCCGAACGTCACTCTCGAAAACCTGACTGACTACGCACGTCATGTCCTGGCGCAAGCGCAGAGCAGCGCCGCGCATTATCCACTGACCTGCAAGGTGGGTTTGCCGCATCTGGAGTTGACCGCTCATGTGAGTGCCGGCGCGTTGGCGGATGCCTTCGCTCATGGCTTTGTCACGGCTGCGGACAACCGAGCGCCTGCCGACATCTGCCGCATCTTCGTCGCACATCCCGGCATTGACGGCATCGCGGCACCGGCCAGATGGGGCCAAGGACCCTTCACGCAGCATGGCTTCGCCACCAGGCTGGCGGAAGCCGGATTGCGCGGCAACCATTTCCACGACCTGGATTTCTGGCAGTTCTATGATCCGCAACGTCGCGTTGGCGTGCAATTGATGGCCTCGGCCGATGCCTTTCCACCGTGGGAGCCGGGAGCGCCGCTGCGCCCCTTCCTCCATTGGGAATATGCGGCACGTGGCATGCGGCTGGCCCATGCGGGGACGCTCGGCACCAAAGGCAGGGGCGTACTGCTGGCCGGCGCGGGCGGCGCCGGGAAATCCGGGACCGTCGCCGCCGGCCTCCTCCACGGGCTGGACAGCGTCGGCGACGATTATGTGCTGGTCGACCTCTCCAACGGCGTGACTGCCCGCCCGTTGTTTTCAACACTCAAGCAGGATCCCCAGGGATTCGCGCGACTTGGGCTGGATCACCGGCTGCCAGCTCATAGCCCGCTCAACTGGCAAGGCAAATATGCTTTTCACATTCATGACATCGCGCCCCGGCCGGTGCCTGAAACCCTGGACATCGTTGCGCTGCTGGTGCCACATATCGGCGGAGGCGGGGCAAGTTCGATCGTGCCGGTGTCGCGGAGGGATGCCATGATTGCCTTGGCGCCGTCCGGCATAGCGCAGATGCCGGGCGAGCGGGAGAGCGGCTTTCGCTTCTTCAGCGACCTGACCCGCCTGCTGCCATGCTATCGTCTGTCGCTGGGGACGCAGCCACAGGAGATAGCCGGCACGATTGCGGACTTTCTTGTGCGGGGCGCTTCGTGAAACTGAGCGTGATAATGCCCGTCTATAACCGTGAACGCTATGTCGTTTCGGCATTGCGCTCGCTGGTGCGGCAGCGGGACGCCGCCGATCTCGACATCATCGTCATCGACGACGGTTCGACCGACGGCTCTGCTGAGGCCGTACGCTCGATGATGGGCGAAAACCCCTGCATCCGACTCTTCCAGCAATCGAACATGGGCGTGGCCAGGGCGCGCAACGCCGGGCTGCGGCAACTGCCGCCGGATGCGGAGTTCGTGTCATTCCTGGATTCTGACGACATCTCGCTGGCCGGACGGTTCAAGGCCGATCTCGCCCGCTTCGAGGCTACCTCCGGGCTTGAGCTAACCTATTCGCTGATGACGCTGGTCGACCGGATCGACGACGAGAAGCTCGAGCCGGAGGCGGACTGCTGTACCATGACGCTTCGCGGAATTTCGCTGAGCACCGCTCTCTTCAGTCGAACGCTTGTCGATCGCATCGGCCATTTCGACGAGGACTTTGAGCAGTCCGAGGACACGGATTATCTGTTGCGAGTCTTCGAAACCGGTCCGCGCTACGAATTGCCGAACACCGTCGCGATCTACTACCGACGCCACGCCGGAAATGTCACCAAGGAACATAGCGGCAGGGTCCGCAACCACTTGCGTGCAATCCACAAGTCGATGCGGCGGCGCAAGGCCGATCCGTCACGGCGAGAGGTCCAGGGCATCTTCGAATTGAAGAGTCCCGCCGATTGGCGGATGCCATGATGCTCGAGACAATCGGCTCGGATCAGCCAAGCCCGCAACGCTGCTGGAGACGCCGATGAGGCTGAGCGTCATCATGCCGGTCTACAATCGCGAACAATTCGTTGGCCTGGCGCTGCGCTCGTTGCTCAGGCAGCGCGAAGACATCGATCTCGACATCATCGTCATCGACGACGGGTCGACCGATGGCTCGGCAGCCGTCGTACGGTCGTTGATCGACGAGGCCCCATGCATTCGTCTTTTCCAGCAGATCAATGGCGGGGTCACCAAGGCGCGCAATGCCGGGCTGAAGCAGTTGCTGCCGCAGACGCGTCTGGTGTCGTTTCTCGATTCGGACGACATCTCCCCGATAGGCCGCTTCAAGGCGGATCTCGCCTGCTTCGAAGAGGATCCTGGCCTCGAGCTGACCTATTCGCGCATGACGCTGGTCGACAAGATAGATGGCGAGACACTGGAACCGGCCGCCGACAGCCACTCCATCACCGTGCGAGGGATCCACCTGTCCGCCGGGATCTTCGCGCGAGACCTCATCGAGCGCACCGGTGGTTTCGACGAGGATTTCAAACAGGCCGAGGACACCGACTATCTGTTGCGTATCTTTGAGAGCCAGGCAAAATACGTTATGCCCGATACGGTGGCTCTCTATTACAGGCGTCATCCCGGCAACATGACCAAGGAAGCCGATGTGCCCTTTCGCGAGTTCATGCGCGCCATTCACAAGTCGATGAAGCGTCGCAAGGCCGATCCCAGCTTGCGCCGGGTGGAGGGGATCTTCGACTTCAAGGATCTCGCGCAGTGGCGGTTCCTTTTATGGCAGGCTACGGCGGC
>NZ_RZPL01000154.1:0-9392 GCF_004022805.1 Mesorhizobium sp. M7A.F.Ca.CA.002.04.1.1
GCGGCGGATGGTTTCGTAGGTCTCGACCTGCTCGCCTTTGCGGATGCGCTCCAATATGCGCGGCTCTTCGTCCAAATGGTCGTCCGGTATCAGCATAGTTACCGACCTTCCGATTGCTTCGTCGGCGGTGTAACCGAACAGACGTTGGGCGGCTGAGTTCCAGCTCCTGATGACTCCGTTCAAATCCTTGCTGACGATGGCATCGAAGGAAGACTCCACGATGGCTGACAGATGATGCCTGGCCTCGTCGGCATGATGGCGGTCAGTGAGATCGAACAGCATATTGACGGCGCCGACCAGTCTGCCCTGCTCGTCATGAAGCGGTGTGGGATAGGGAAGGAACGGCACACGCGTGCCGTCCGGGCGTTGGGAGATAGCCGACTGGTTTCTGACCGGCCGGTTCTCCTTTAGCGCGACAGCCATCGGGCATTGGTCATGCGGCAACACTTCACCGTCGGTCGTGAACAGCTTGTGCGTCACACACCATTGGTCTTTTCCGAGCTCGGGTTCGCGCCCAGCGAAATCTGCCGCGGCCCGATTGAAATAGGTGATCTTGCCTTCGGTGTCGGTGGTGTAGATTGCTACGGGAAGATTATCGAGGATTTGGTGGGGCAGATCAAAGGTCGAGCTCGAGGTTTTCGTCACTTGCGCCACGTATAGGAGTTCCAGTTAACCGCAGTGAACGCGGTGCCGCGGAAATGGTTCCGCGACCATTTCCGGGGATAGTCACCGCAGGCGGCGGCGAGTCAAAGCCGGGTGGAAGCTGCTCACCGACTTACTCCTTGCCCCGGTAGCGCAGCGCGTCGACCAGCAGCGAGAAGGCCGGCGTGGCTTGCCGGCGGCTGGGGTAATAGAGATGGTAGCCGGGGAAGGGCCCGCACCAGTCGGCGAGCACACGCACCAGCCGGCCGTTGGCCAGATGGGCCGTCACCTGCTCCTCAGGCAGATAGGCAAGGCCGAGGCCGGCGAGCACCGCGTTCATGCGCAGAGCGGCCGTGTTGAACACAAGCTGGCCTTCGACCCGAACCTTCAGCTCGCGTCCGGCCTTCTCGAACTCCCAGGCATAGAGCCCGCCATAGGTGGGCAGCCGCAGATTGATGCAATTGTGGGTGGTCAGGTTCTGCGGCGTGCGCGGCTTTGGTCGGGTAGCGAAATAGGCTGGCGAGCCGACCACCGCCATGCGCATGTCGGGGCCGATGCGCACCGCGATCATGTCGCGCGCCACCTGTTCGCCCAGCCGCACGCCGGCGTCGAAGCGCTCGGCGACGATGTCGGTCAGTCCATAGTCGACGATGATCTCGACCTTGATGTCGGGATAGTCGGGCAGCAGCGGGGCGATCGCCGGCCACAGGACCGCATCGGCGGCGTGCTCACCGGCGGTGATGCGGATGGCGCCGGCGGGTTTTTCCCGCAATGCGCTCAAGGCAATGAGCTCGGTCTCGATCTCGTCCAGCCGCGGCCCGACGGTGCGAAGCAGCCGCTCCCCGGCTTCGGTGGGCGACACGCTGCGCGTGGTGCGGGTCAGGAGCCGTACACCCAGCCGCTCCTCCAGCGCCCGCACCGTGTGGCTGAGCGCCGATTGGGAAACCCCGAGCTTGGCCGCCGCCCTGGTGAAGCTTTCCTCGCGCGCCACAGCGAGGAAGGCGGTTAGCTCGTTCAGGTTGTCACGTGGCATTCATGAGCCCCCTTCATAAGATCATGCTGGATATAGCACCTAATCGGCACCAATCGCAGACCCTAGATAGGCGTTATCACACCGGGCACCTCCGGCCGTCTCTAAAGCCGGGCGGTCGTGTCATGGCTGTTGCCAGGAAGGGACAAAACCATGGACATCACGCGAAACGGCTCTCAGGCCTCGGCCAAGGGATCGGCCGACTATTTCACCGGTGCGGTGCGCATCGACGCGCCGTTCAAGGGCAGCGAGCCCGCCCGGGTCGGCGGCGCCACCGTGACTTTCGAGCCCGGCGCGCGCACCGCCTGGCACACGCATCCGCTCGGCCAGACGCTGATCGTCCTCTCGGGCGCCGGCCTGGCGCAGCGCGAGGGCGGCCCGATCGAATCGATCCAGCCCGGCGACATCGTCTGGTTCGCGCCCGGAGAGAAGCATTGGCATGGCGCCGCGCCGACCACGGCGATGAGCCACATCGCTATCGCCGAAGCGCTCGACGGCAAGGTCGTCGACTGGTTGGAGCATGTCAGCGACGAACAATACGGGATTTGACCAGGTATCGGCGCGTGGCGCCGAGTTCAACGCCCGAACTCTACGAAGGAGACCAACATGACCGATGTTCCAAGGCTGAAAAGCCCATTCTCCGATATCGCTCCCGCGCTTGGCAGATACAGCCCTGGATCGTTCCGATCCCCGGCACCACCAAGCTCAATCGCCTCGAAGAGAACATCGGATCGGTCACTGTCGCGCTGACGGCGAACTGCCGACATCGAGAACGCGGTCTCGGCGATCGCCGTACAGGGAGCGCGCTATTCTCCGCAACAGGAAGCAAGGATCGATCGCTAGAGCCAGGCGCAGGCTGAGGGCACTCGACGACCGGGTAGCCATTCCGGCCGACGGCGCAGGAGTTGAGGGGATCGTGCGCGGATCGGGTGGCAGCGTTTCAGTTTGAAATTTGGCCTTCTGCGAACTCGCGTCTTGCGGCCGTGAAAACCTCGCGGGCAGCATCCGCATTCATGACGGCGATTGCCAGCCCAATGACGATATCGGGCCAGGCCGAATTCCACACGAATGCGGTGACCAGGGCAGCGGCAATGATTGCCACATTGGCCAGGACGTCGTTGCGCGCCGACAGGAAGGCGGCGCGGGTGAGGCTGCCGCTGTGATGGCGATAGCGAGCGAGCATGAGCGCGCACGACAGGTTGACGAGCATCGCGCCAGCCGCCGTGAGCGTTAGCGGAACGAGAGCTGGCGGAATTGGAATGTTGAATTTCTCCCAGGCTGTCCAAAGGGTCGCCAATGCGGGGATCAGAAGTATCCCGGCCAGCGCCATTCCGAGCCGCGCTCGATTGCGGACGGTCCAGCCCAACGCGACCATGATCAGGAGATTGACGGATGCGTCCTCCAGAAAATCGATGCTGTCCGCGAACAGCGATACCGATCCGATCCAAACGGCTACGGCAAATTCGATCCCGAAATAGGCCAGGTTCAGGATGGCCACCATCCGCACCGCTTTGTTCAGCGTCCCGGTCATAGTTTGCCCATCGATTAGCTGCCGTTGGCACAAAGCATATAGCGATTCTATGCCCTGCGGGCGCGAGGACCAGAACCTTGTCGCCGATGCGAGACACTGTCGATCGAGCGGTCGCCTTGACATCGCCGCGCTTCCTGTTCCAACTTGGCGCCATGTTCGTTTTCGCGCCCGCCAACACCAAGCGACGTCGCCCCTGCACAGTGCGGAGCGGCAAGCTGATTGCGCGACGACAAAGACCGGCAGGATAGACCCGGTTCTTTCGTTTCCAGCCCCGCCCGCGAAACCGCCGGCGGGATTTTTCATGTCTGGAGCAGTTTGATGACCAACAATTCTTCCATCCGGCTTCGGCCGGCCGCGCCCGCTGACGCCGCCGCGATCCGGGATATCGTGCGCGCCGCCTATGCCAAATGGGTAGCGGTGATCGGCCGCGAGCCTCTGCCGATGCGCGCCGACTACGAGAAGGCTGTTGCCGAGCATCCGTTCGATCTCGCCGTCGAGGATGATCGGATCGTGGGAATGATTGAAACCATGCTGGCCGAGGATCATCTGTGGATCGAGAATGTCTGTGTCGCACCGGATGCGCAGGGCAGGGGGATTGGCCGGCTGTTGCTGGAGTGGGCCGAGCGCAAGGCGATCGAGTCGGGCCGCGACGAGCTTCGCCTGCTGACCAATGGCGCGTTCGAGGCGAACGTATCGCTCTACAAGAGGCAGGGCTACATAGTGGATCGGGACGAGCCGTTCATGGGCGGCATGACGGTCTATATGAGCAAGAGGCTAGCGGGATCACCGGCGATCTGAGGAAGGATTTCGATAATGGCTGCCAAGGTCAAGCTTAAGCAACTCCCGGGGTCTTACGCGGTTTCCCGGCTGGCGGCGGGCGAAACCATTCCCGGTTGGGCGGACGGACCAGGCTTCGTCAGCATCACAAGGACCGACGACGAGCTTTCGATCGTTTGCCTGCAGGACCGCGTGCCGCATGCCGTCAAGCAGGATATCGACTGGGTGGCCTTCAAGCTCCTGGGCCCGTTCGCCTTCGACGAAACCGGTATCGTGCTGTCGGTCATCAGGCCGTTGTCGGAAAACGGGTTGGGCATCTTCGTGGTGTCCACTTTCGATGGCGACCATCTCCTGGTGAAAGCCACGGATCAGGCCGCGGCGAGGCGGTTTCTGGTCGAGGCCGGGCATACCTTGCTGTAGTCCATCCTCACCAAGCCGGTTGCTGCCCAACCGCTCTGGCTCAATCACTGCCGCACTGGCTCAACCACTTCGGGGGTTGTGTTTGACAGCGGCGTTTGTGCATCGTTATCTCCAGCCAGATATGACGGCCCGGCGCGACCATGCGGCCAAGGAGAAAACCATGTCACACAATCTGCAGTTCTACATCGATGGCGCGTGGGTCGATCCTGTTGTGCCCAACCCATTGGACGTCATCGATCCCTCGAATGAGGACGCTTTTGCGCAGATTTCGCTCGGCTCCAAGGCCGATGTCGACAAGGCGGTGGCTGCCGCCAAGCGCGCCTTCAACGGCTTTGGTTTCACCGAAGTTAGCGAGCGGCTCGACCTGTTGAATCGCATCATCGCGGTCTACAAGAAGCGCAGTGGCGATCTTGCGGTTGCCGTGTCGCGCGAGATGGGCGCGCCGCGCCAGATGGCGTTGGACAGCCAGGTCGGCATTGGGCTGGCGCATCTGACCAAAATGGCCGAGACGCTGAAGGCTTTCGAATTCCGCCACGTGAAGGGCAATCATCTCGTGGTCAAGGAGCCGATCGGTGTCGTCGGGCTGATCACGCCGTGGAACTGGCCGCTCAACCAGATCACCTGCAAGGTGGGTCCGGCGCTCGCCGCCGGCTGCACCATGGTGCTCAAGCCATCCGAGATCGCGCCGCTCGACGCCATCATCTTCGCCGAGATCCTCGACGAGGCCGGCGTGCCGAAGGGCGTCTTCAACCTCGTCAATGGCGACGGACCGGGCGTCGGCCAGGCGTTGTCCAGCCATCCTGACATCGACATGATGTCGTTCACCGGTTCGACCCGCGCCGGCATCCTGGTGGCCAAGGCCGCTGCCGACACGGTCAAGCGCGTGCATCAGGAGCTTGGTGGCAAGTCGGCCAACATTCTGTTCCCCGACGTCGACCTCGCAAGCGCGGTCAGCAAGGGCGTGGCCGGTTGCTTCAGCAACAGCGGCCAGTCCTGCAACGCGCCAACGCGCATGTTCGTGCCGCGCGAGCGCCATGACGAGGCGGCCGGCTATGCCAAGGTTGCGGCGGAAAAATTCACCGTCGGTCCGGCCGACGCTGCCGGCACCAAGCTCGGCCCGGTCGTCAGCCAAGTTCAGTTCGACAAGATCCAGGACCTGATCCAGGCCGGCATCGACGAGGGTGCGACGTTGGTCGCCGGCGGCCCCGGCCGTCCGGCCGAACTCAACCGCGGCTACTATGTCAGGCCGACGGTGTTCGCCGACGTTACCCACGACATGCGCATCGCGCGCGAGGAGATCTTTGGGCCGGTACTGGCGATCATGCCCTATGACAGCGTCGACGAGGTGGTCGAGACCGCCAACGACACCGTCTATGGCCTCGCCTCCTACATCCAGGCCAAGGACATGAAGAAGGCGCGCGAAGTCGCGGCGCGCATGCGCACCGGCAATGTCTACATCAACTATCCCCAGTGGGACGCCGGCCTGCCGTTCGGCGGCTACAAGCAGTCGGGCAATGGCCGCGAATATGCCGAATACGGACTTGAGGATTTCCTCGAGATCAAGGGCATCGCGGGATATGAAGCGGCTGAGTAGGCACCGTACAGTGTGATGCAATAAAGGGCGCGGCCTGCGGTGTGGGCCGCGCCTTTTCATTTTGCAGCCAAGCCTTGCCATCTCCGCATTCTTGCCAATTGGCAAATACATGCTATATATCTGCCAATCAGCAAGGTGAACGCAATGCAGCTTCAATCCATCGTCACCACGCCGGCCACGTTCGGAGCCGCTATCTCGGATGAAGAAGCGGGCGCGCTGGCGCGCACAACGGTCAATCTGTTCAAGGCCTGGAACCTCACCGACCTGGAGGCCTGCATCCTGCTCGGCGGTATGTCGGCGCGCACCTGGGCACGCTGGAAGACTGGGGCGAAGGAAGGTGGCATCGGCAGGATCGACCGCGACCTGCGCACCCGCATGGCGCATCTGATGGGCATCCACAAGGGCCTGCGCTACCTCTTCACGGAACCGGCGCGCGGCTATGCCTGGATCCGCAAGCCCAATGCCACCTTTGGCGGCCAGTCGGCGCTCGACCTGATGCTGCGCGGCGAAATCTCCGATCTCTCGGCGATGCGCGAATGGCTCGATGCGGAGCGTGGTGCATGGTGAGTGGGCTTGCGGTCCGTCGCCGCGTCGACTGGCACCAGACCTTCCGCATCATCCGTTCCATCCACCCACCGATCGACCTGTTCGAAGACATTGCCGACCCGCGCGACTGGGAGGCGCTTGCCGCCGTCGAGGCGAAGACAAACCCACGCATAAGGTTCGAGATCGGCGATCTCGGCAAGGTTTCGGCCGCAAGGCGGATTTCCGGCCCCGGCGCCAGTTTCGTGATGGCGCCCTTCGTGCATTGCTCGACGCTCAGACCAGGCCGCTTCTCGGATGGCAGCTACGGGATTTATTATGCGGGTGACAGCGAGGAGGTGGCGCTGGCCGAGACCATTCACCACCATCAGAAATTCATGCGCGCCACCAACGAAGGGCCGGGCTGGACGGCGGATTTCCGCGTGCTGATCGGCAACGTCGACCGCGACCTCGATGACGTCAACGCCGTGCCCGGCGTGCTCGACCCGGACGACTATTCCGCCTCGCAGGCGGAAGGGCGGGCGCTGCGGGCAGCAGGCAGCGACGGGCTGGTGTGGAACAGCGTGCGCATGCCGGGCGGCGGCTGCATCGGCATCTTCTGGCCCGATGTCATTGCCATTCCAGTGCAGGGCCGCCACTACAGCTACCACTGGGATGGTGCCCGGGTGGACTTCGTGCGCCAGCACGATACGGGAAAGGTGCTTGCCGTCACATCATAGCGGCGGACATCCTTTACAGATCGCGGGGGAGTCGATATTCACGAATCCATAAATCCAAGGATTCGGATATATGAATAGGAAGGGCACTTTGAACGCGCTGGCCGCACTTGGCCAGGAGACGCGGCTGGATGTCTTCCGGCTGCTCGTGCGTGCCGGCCCGGAAGGCATTCCAGCCGGCGAGATCGCAACGAGGCTGGACACGGTCCAGAACACCATGTCGGCGCATCTGAAGGTGCTCGCCCATGCCGGGCTGATCCGTCCCGAACGCGACGGAAGGACCGTGCGCTATGTCGCCGACATGACCGGCTTGCGCGACCTGCTGGCCTATCTGATGGAAGATTGCTGCAATGGCGCGCCGGAGCTCTGCCGCCCGGTCATCAATGCCGTGACCTGTGACTGCTGAGGGGCTTGTGACTGTCCGCCGCGCGCCGTTCGAACAAGGAAGCCATCATGACCGATCATGCTCTGAACACAGCTGAGGCGGTGCGGCCCGGCATCGGCTTCGTCGAGAAATATCTGACGGTGTGGGTGGCACTGTGCATCGTCGCGGGCATCGCGCTTGGCCATCTGCTGCCGGGCGTGTTCGGCGCCATCGCGTTGGCCGAGATCGCCAGGGTCAACATTCCTGTCGCCGTGCTGATCTGGCTGATGATCGTGCCGATGCTCTTGCGCGTCGATTTCGCCTCGCTGGCCAAGGTCGGCACCTATTGGCGCGGCATCGGCGTGACGCTGTTCATCAACTGGGCGGTGAAGCCGTTCTCGATGGCGCTGCTGGGCTGGCTCTTCATCGGCTGGTTGTTCCGGCCGTGGCTGCCCGCCGTGCAGATCGATTCCTACATTGCCGGGCTGATCATCCTTGCCGCGGCGCCGTGCACGGCGATGGTTTTCGTCTGGTCGAACCTGACGCGCGGCGAGCCGAATTTCACGCTGTCGCAGGTAGCGCTCAACGACGCTATCATGATCGTTGCTTTCGCGCCAATCGTCGGCCTGCTGCTCGGCCTGTCGGCGATCACCGTGCCATGGGGCACGCTGATGCTGTCGGTCGCACTCTACATCGTCGCGCCGGTGATCGTCGCGCAGTTGGTTCGTGGCCGGCTGCTGGCAGCGAGGGGACAGGCCGGGCTTGAGGCCCTGCTTGCCACGCTGCAGCCCCTGTCGCTGGTTGCCTTGCTGGCGACGTTGGTGCTGCTGTTCGGCTTTCAGGGCGAGCAGATCATCGCGCAGCCATTGGTGATCGTGCTGCTGGCGGTGCCGATCCTGATCCAGGTCTATTTCAATTCCGGTCTTGCCTATCTGCTCAACCGCCTCAGCGGCGAACGACACTGCGTGGCTGGACCATCGGCGCTGATCGGCGCGTCGAACTTCTTCGAGCTGGCGGTGGCCGCCGCGATCGCGCTGTTCGGGCTGAATTCTGGCGCGGCCCTTGCCACTGTGGTCGGGGTGCTCATCGAGGTTCCGGTCATGCTGTCGGTGGTGTGGATCGTGAACCGCAGCAAGGGCTGGTACGAGATGGGCGGCGCCGTCCGGAATACCATGTCGGCTGAGAGGACCTCGAAATGACCATCACCATCTACCACAATCCCGATTGCGGCACGTCGCGCAACACGTTGGCCATGATCCGCCAGTCGGGCGAGGAGCCGGAGGTGATCGAATATCTGAAGACGCCGCCATCGCGCGAAAGGTTGGTCGACCTGATCGCGGCGATGGGCATTACACCGCGCGCCCTGCTGCGCGAGAAGGGCACACCCTATGCCGAACTCGGCCTTGCCGACCCGAAATGGTCCGACCAGCAGATCCTCGATTTCATGCTGGCACATCCGATCCTGATCAACCGGCCGATCGTCGTCAGTCCGCTCGGCGTCGTGCTGGCGCGGCCGTCGGAAAAGGTGCTGGACATTCTGCCCAATCCGGACATCGGCACGTTCACCAAGGAGGATGGCGAGGTGGTCATTTACGCCTCGGGCAAGCGCCCCGGTTGACGCTATTTCCATAATTTTCGAAATTGGGTTGACGGCGCGAAAAGTGCTGCGTAGCTTATTTCCATGAGACTCGAAAAAGCAGCCGCGCAGCTTGAAGCGCTCGGCAATCCGACGCGGCTTCAGCTCTATCGCATCCTGGTGCGGGCCGGTGATGACG
>NZ_RZPL01000155.1:0-9389 GCF_004022805.1 Mesorhizobium sp. M7A.F.Ca.CA.002.04.1.1
CTTCCAGGCCGATGCGTTCGGCAAGGTGCCTGATGTCGTCGGCCGCAATTCGCTTTTCCGAGAGCGGCACGCCGGCAAACAGCACGGTCTCCGCGCTCGGCCTGCCGAGATATCCGGCAACGGCCGAGAAGCAGGCCTTGAACGCCTCCTTCGGGGAGAGGATGTTGGGTTGCTGGTTCACGATCTGCCCGTCAGGACGCTCGCTGGACCTTGTGCTGTCCTATTTCTTCCTCACCGGAGCGAGAATATCGAATGGCAGGTCGTTCTTCTGCTCCGATGGCGTCCGCGCATAGGTTTCTGTGTCCGCGGTTTCCGGTGCTGCGAACTCGGTGCGTGCATAGGCCGTCGCTTGCTTTGCCGGCTCGAGATTCATCGTTTTCAGCAACTGTCCGGTCGCGGCCAGGAGCCGGTACTGGGCAAACAGCGATGCGTAGGAAGCGGTATCCGCCAGCGTTGCCGTGTTGAACCGTGTATTCTGCGCATCGAGCACGTCGAGCAGCGAGCGCTGTCCGACCTTGAACTGCTCGCGATAGGAAGCAACCAGCTTCTCATTGGCAGCGGCTTGTTGCCTCAGGGTCTTTGCCAGATCGGCTTGCCGGAAACGGCGATCCCATGAGGTGCGAACGGCTTCCTCGATTTCGCGCTGGACCTGATGCAGCGCGAGACGCTGTTCACTGGTGCGGCGGATCTGTTCCTGCTCGTTGGCCTTGTCGATGCCACCGCGGTAGAGGTTCCAGCGCAGGACCACGCGCGCCTGCAGGTCGGTGGTGTCGCCATCGTCGCCGTCAATGTCGGTTCCTGCCCGGGCCCGACCTTCAGCGATGATGGAGGGGCCAAATTTTGCCCGCGCAGCGTCCACGAGGGAGGCCGCCGCGTCGATGTCGCTGTTGGCCATGTGTACGCGCGGATTGCTTTCCCGCGCCAACCCTATCGCGTCGTCGAGCGAGCGCGGGAGTGCGGCCGAAACATCGCCAGGCCTCGAAGGGCTGGTCAGTGGCTTTCCGACGGTTTTGAAGAAGCGGATCTTGGCCGCTTCCAGTTCCTCGGTCGCCTCCTGCATGCGCGCCTTGGCGGCGAACAGCCGTTCCTCGGCCTGTTGACGGTCGGCCTCGTTCAGCGCGCCGCCCGAGATGCCTTGCCGGATGTCGCCGAGAATTGCCTGGTGGAAGCCGAGATTCTTCTTCGCTTCGGCAACGATCGAGGCCTGCAGCATGTATTCCAGATAGTCCTGGACAACGGACAACCCGATGAATTCGGACCGTTCCAGAACGCGGAACGAAGCGCCGTCGACGCGCGATGCCTGACGGTTCAATTCGGCCCGCCTTCCGCCGCTGTCATAAAGCGTCTGCGAAACGGTAAGATCCGTTTCAGCCGGATAGAGCGCATCGCCTTCGATGGAAAGAGAGCGCCGGGACGGATTGTCGAGCCGGCGAACGCCAGCCGATGCCTCGACATCGACACTGGGAAGATAAAGGCCCTTGGCCTGCCGCAACTCGAACTCGATGGCTTCGCGATTTTCGATCGCCTGTCCAATCTCGGGATTGGACTCCACCGCGACAGCCATCGCCTCCTTGAGCGTGAGCGCGTGAGCGCTGCCGCAGGTCAGCATGGTGGCCGCCATCAAAAGACCAAGGCGCCTGCCTATGGTCGACATGTTTGTCGTATTCATTAATCCCACCCTAACGTTTCCCCAGCGTCCTTTTCAGAGCGCTAACCAAGCCAAGGCCTGCCCGTCGGTGGATTATTCACAGATTCACGAAATATGTGAGCGATTATTGATTTAGAGATCGCTAAATAGCCTTTTTGGGCAACAAGGCTGCGAGATGTAGCAAAAATAGCACATAACGTCGGCTCGCTGCGGTTGTATCCAGACGCCGCATTCAGTGGGAAAGCACAAAAAACGGCAGGCCAGTGGGCCGGTATGGCCAGAATCATGGCCGGTTCGGATAGCGGCTGTCGATGATCCAACCTGAAGTTGAGCCCTTTTTCAGGCACGCCCCTTTGGATGCCGCGTCCAAAAATACTCCATCGCGGCGGCCGGCGTACGCTTCATGTGGCTCACTGCGGCCAAAAGCTGGTCAGCGCGCACCCTAATTTGCGCTCAACGCCACCATGCGGTCGAGCGCCGCGGTCAGGCCGCGAAGCGACACAGGGAAGCTCAGCGGGGTCTCGGCGTCCGTCGTGACATTGAGCTTCAGCACCGAGCCTCCCCTCAGCTTTCCAAGCGTCGGCCGATCAACCGTAAAGACGGAGACGCAACCCGTCGGCAGGCAGGTCCTGAAGCGCTGCGGGGACGGCGGTTGATCGTCGATCTGCAGCGTCACGCCCGGATCAAGGAGGATGCCGAAGGGCAGAAGCAGGGTAGCCGTCGTCGAACCGTCCGGGCGTGCCGCGATCTCCATGGCAAGAAGCCTCTGCCCGTTCTGCTGGACCTGGTCTTGCGCAAGCGAGCACACTCTCGCCTTTTCCCGTACCGAACAGGTCACGCTCCAGTCCTGATAGACCTCACGCAGCGATGAGGGTCCATCCGGGACAGCCGCCACCTGTTGCTGGGCAGACGCCGGCGACATCAATGAGAATAGAATTGCTCCACATGCGGAGACGGCCTTCGGGCCAAGCTTCATGTGCAGACCCATTCGCGGATCTTGCATTTCTCTCCCGTCGCCTCGCAGGCCTGCAAAGCGAGATCCTCCGCTTCCCGACGGGTCTCGGCCGAGTTCACGCCCCAGGGCGTGAAACGGTTCTCCACTTTGTCTGCCACGGCAAGCGCACCGCAGTGCTTGTAGGGAAAGCCGGTCTCGTCGTCATCATTCCAATGGCGATGGTTGCGGAAGACGGTGACGACGTTGCAGGCCTTTCCGCCTGCGTTCTCGCAATATTTCTGTGCGATGTCCTTCGCTTCCTGCCGCTTGTCGGCGCCCCAGAAGAAGCCGTATTTGCTATCGGCCTGCGAATAGGCAATGGCCGCCCATATGCCCTTTTCCTCCTGTTGCGGTTCCGATGGGGCCACAAGGTCGGCTGAGACGACTTGTCCGCTCCACAACAAGGTCAAGCCCAAAACTGCCAAAGCCTGCAATCTCATGGTCGGCATCCTTTCCTTGACCTCACTCGCTTCGCGTCCTACTTCGCCGCCGAAGCAAGGGAGATCACCACACAGCTTTTGCCCGTCGGCAGGAGAAGCGCTTCACCGGCATTGCCGCCGAGCTCGTAGACCTCGACCTGCCCGAGATGGTCGGTGATCTTGCTGCCCTGCGGCAGGATGGATGGGATGTCGGCGCACGGGCTGGCGAATGGCGCCACCCGCACCATCGCCCCTTCGCAACCCGTGGCGGTGGGCGATGCGAAGACGATGCCGGCGGCCGGTCCGCTATAGCGTTCCGACGCATAGTCCATGCCGACAAAGGCCTGGATGGCGTGCTTGTCGGCGGCCTGGTCGTTCCACAGGGATTTGACGCTGTATTTCGTGCCGGTCGTCAGGATCTGTCCGAGCACTGGATAGACGGTCGAGCAGGCCTGCACACCGGCCTGCTTGACATGCTCGAGGAAGGGCGTGTCCGGAAGCACGGGGGCCGCCGCTGTTGCTGCAGGTGCGGCCGTCGCGCCGCCGACCAGATTGGCGACCGCGGCGTAATTCCCGGCGGCGAAGCCAAGCCCCGCCACGACCAATCCCAGCAGTGAATATCCGGCCGCGCGTGGCCAGCGCCTTGGGGGCTCGGCCCGCCTCTGCCGATCCGCCTCGACGCTCGGAGTGCGTTTGGCGGACGTGAACTGGTCCTGCTGGCTCATGGTGGCGCCTCGGTTATTTGAGTGGTGAAAGGGCGTCTGACAGCCCCTTGAGCGTTGCGGTAACGGTGATCGTCTGCCCGTCGACCGTCGAGTAGGAGATCGCCGGCGTCGCGTTCTGCGATATCTGCCGGCGCATGACGGGGCCGACCGGCAACATGCCGACACAGACCATTTCGTTGCAGCCGTTCAGCTGCACGTCGATCGGCTGCTTCTGTCCATCGAATTTCACGGACACCAGGCCATCGCTCCTGGCGTTCGGGGCGGTGCGCAGGATCATGTACGGCTTGCCGTCCTGGGTGGCGGCAAGCGACCAGCTGAAGGCCATCTTGCCGGACGCGTCCTCGATGATCTGCGAGACGTTGCAGACCTTCTTGCGGGCTTTGAGGTTCTCGTCGCAGATCAGCGTCCAGTTGTCGAATGGGCGTATGGTGCGCTGGTAGTCTCCGAGCTTCACCTCGGGCGGGAGCACCACGTCCGAAGGCTTGATCCTGTAGGTCGACGCGACCTGCCCGGCGGCCGGCACGAGGCCGCCGCAAAGCGCCAGGCAGGTCAGGGCAACAAGTCCTTTCATCCCTGCCTCAGTTCAAGGTGAAGCTGATGCCGGCGCCGACGCCGACATGCCCACCCGCTGCCGTGCCCGACAGATTGCCGCGGATGCGGCCGTCCTCGCTGGTGTAGCCCGCACCGAAGGCGAACGCGCCGGCGTCGCGCCAGAGGCCGCCACCCGCCGCGACGCTCAGCTTTCCGGGCCGGTCGTCGTAGCGCAGCGAGGCGGCGGCGAGGCCTATCGCGGCCGCCTGCCGGGCCTCGTCGCGGATGCCGTTGATGTCCGAATTGAGCTGGCCGAGCTTCTGGTCGGTATAGTCGTTGGCCTGCTGCAGGGTCGTGGCGGCTACCTTGTCGGTGTAGTCGTTGGACGTATCGATAGCGTAAGCCACGCGGTTGTCCGTATAGCTCTTGCCGGCGGTCAGGCCCTGGTTCATCTGTTCGACATTGACCGCATCGGTCCCTTTGACGCCGGGGCCGACATTGGAGATGACGACCGGCGCGTTGACGTCGCCACCCTGCAGCGTGATGGTGTTCGACTTGACGCCGCCCGGGGCGTCATAGGTCACCGCGTTCTGGGTGAGGTTTCCGACGCCGGCTTTCAAATCCTCGATCGCCGTGTTGGTGGCGTAGAGCTGCGAGCCGTTGATCGCATCCGTGCTGCCGGCATCGACGCGCCCGGCGGCGACGTTGGTGATCGTCCGCTCGGCGCCGGCATCGCCGACGCTGACGGTTCCGGTCGGAGTCGTTCCGGCGAAGGTGTAGGTCTTGCCGCCGATGACGGTGCTGGAGGTGCCGACGGCTGTCTGCGTCACCGAGCCGGAGCCGAGCGCCACATCGTTGGCGTTGTTGGCCTGCGCACCCTGGCCGAGCGCGACGGCGCCCGCCCCGGTAGCCGTCGAGCCATGGCCCGCAGCCACGCTCTCGGCGCCGCTCGCCACGCTTTCCGGCCCGATCGCCACCGCGTTGGTGCCGCCGGCGATGCTGTCGGCCAGCGTCGAATTGGCGTGGAAGTATTTGATGCCGCCGCCATTGCTGATGGTGGTCAGGGCATTGTCGACGGCCGTCAGGCCGTCATAGACGGTCGAGTAGTTGTTGCCCTGGATAGTGTAGGTCGGGCCGGTGATCGAGCCGTCGGGATTGATCGTGGTAACGCCGCCGAACAGGTCGGTGACGTTTTTCGTCACGCCGCGCAACTGCGAGACGTTGACGCCGTCGGTGTCGGCCGAGCCCGCCGCGACATTGGTCAGCTTGCGTTCGGCCCCGGCGGCGCCGATCGACACCTCGCCGACCGAGGTCTGCGCGCCAGCAAGCCCATAGGCCGCGTAGTTCGTTTGTGCGCCGACCGTGGTGATGGACTGCGCACCAAGCGCGACGCTGTTGATGAAGGTGCTTTGGGCGCCGGCGCCGAGCGCCACCGACTGGATGCCGGAGGCGGTCGAATTGGTGCCGAGCGCCAGGCCGTCGGCCAGCAGCACATGCGCGTTCTGGCCGATGGCCGTTCCGCCGGGTGCTGTCTGGTCGACGATGGCGCCGTTGCCGATGCCGATGCCGTTGTCGCCGTTGACGACGGTCGTCGGACCGACCGCGACCGACTCCGCGCCGACCGCCAGCGAGTCGCCCGCCGCCGAATTGGCATGGAAGTATTTCGTCGAGGTGACCGACACGGCAGCGATGGCGCCGGCGAGCTGGCGCACCGTCACCGCGTCCTGGTCCTGCGTGCCGTCGGCCACATTGGTGATCTGCCGGTAGGAGTTGACGTCGCCGACCGAAACCGCGCCGAGCAGCGCCTTGTCGGTCGTGTTGAACTGGATGAAGTTCGACGGACCGGCTGCGATCTGGCCGGTAGCCGGAGCGATCGCGCGATTGGAGATCGAACCCGAGCCCAGCGCCACGCTGCCGTCGATGCTGGCGTTGCTGGCGCGGCCGAGCGCCAGCGCGCTGACCCCGGTCGCGGTCGCCTGGTAGCCGACAGCGGTGGAGCCGACACCTTGTGCGAAGGAATCGGTCTGCGCCAGTCCGGCCTCGTTAGTGCGAGCGTAGCGGATGCCGATGCCGTTGGCGTCGGTGTAGGCGGTCGAGGTGTCGCCGGCGATGTTGTTGACAATGTTGCCGAGATTGGTCACGCCAGCGCCAAGATTGTTGACGGTGGTGCCGATGGCATCGACGGCCTGGTTGGTGGCGGCGAGCTGCGAGCCGTTGAGGGCGTCGGTCGACGTCGAGCTGATCCGCCCCGCGGCGACATTGGTGATGGTGCGTTCCGCACCGACCGCGCCGACGCTGACCGTCGAGGTCGGATTGGTGCCCTGGAAGGCATAGGTCGTGCCGTTGATCACGGTGCTCGGCGTGGCGACAGCGACGTCGGTGACACTGCCCGAGCCGAGCGCCACGGCGCCTGCGTTGGCGGCGGTGGCGTTGGCGCCCAGCGCCAGCGCATCGACGGCGCTGGCATTCGCTTGCTTGCCGAGAGCGGTCGCTTGAGCGTTGGTTGCGAACGCGTTCTGGCCGATCGCCGTGCTGGACAGGCCTGTGGCATTGGCGTTGGCGCCGACGGCGGTGGCGAATTGGCCCGAGGCCTTGGATATGTAGCCCATCGCCGTTGCGTCGAGCGCCGATGCGACGGCGCCGCTGCCGATGGCCGAGGCGTTGGCGTCGGAGGCGCTCGAATTGACACCGGCCGCGATGGCGTTCGTCCCCGTTGCGGTCGCGACGGGTCCGATCGCGACCGCGTCCGTGCCCGTCGCCGAAGAGTCCGCCGCCGTCGAGTTGGCATGGAAATACTTGATGCCGCCGCCGACATTGATGTTGATGACGACGGCGCCGATGGCGTCGACGGCCTGGTTGGTGGCGGCGAGCTGCGAACCGTTGATCGCATCGGTCGACGTCGAGCTGATCCGCCCCGCGGCGACATTGGTGATGGTGCGTTCCGCACCGGCCGCGCCGATGCTGACCGTCGAGGTCGGAGTAGTGCCCTGGAAGGCGTAGGTCGTGCCGTTGATCACCGCGCTGGGCGTGCCGACGGCGACGTCGGTGACACTGCCGGAGCCGAGCGCCACGGCGCCTGCGTTGCCGGCTGTGGCGTTGGGTCCCAACGCGACCGCATCCGCGGCGCTGGCATTCGCTTGCTTGCCGAGAGCGGTCGCTTGCCCGGCGGTAGCAAACGCGTTCTGGCCGACCGCGGTGCTGGACAAGCCTGTCGCGTTGGCATTCGGTCCGACGGCGGTGCTGAAGTCGCCCGAGGCCTTGGATATGTATCCAAACGCCGTTGCGTCGAGGCCGGAGGCACTCGCATTGTTGCCGGCCGCGATGGCGTTCGCCCCTGCCGCAGTCGAGAGAGGTCCGATCGCAACCGATTCCGCACCCGTCGCCGACGAATCCGCCGCCGTCGAATTGGCGTGGAAATACTTGATGCCGCCGACATTGATGTTGTTGACGACGGCGCCAATGGCGTCGACGGCCTGATTGGTGGCGAAGAGCTGCGAGCCGTTGATCGCGTCGGTCGAGAGCGCGCTGATCCGCCCCGCCGCCAGATTGGTGATGGTGCGCTCCGCACCGGGCGCGCCGATGCTGACCGTCGAGGTCGGGTTGGTGCCCTGGAAGGCGTAGGTCGTGCCGTTGACCACCCCACTGGCCGTGCCGACCGCCGTCGCGGTCACCGAGCCAGAGCCGAGCGCGACATCGCCGGAACTCGCTGCTGCCGAGGCGCCATTGCCGAGCGCGACATTGCCCGCGAGGCCGGCCGCACCGGCGGTCGAGCCGTTGCCCAGCGCCACGGAGCCTTGTCCGATCGCCTTGTTGTTGTTGCCGATGGCGACAGCACCGTTGGCCTGGTTGGCGGCGGTGGCGGTCGCGGTGCCGTCGCTGTTGGCGATGTTGTTGGCGCCGCCGGTGAAGGCGCCGGTGCCGCTGGCATAGCTGGGATCGCCGATGGAGACCGCGCCGTTGCCAAAGGCGGTGTTGCCGGACCCGATCGAGACCGCCTTGCCGCCGGTCGCCACCGCATTGGTGCCCATGGCCACCGCCTCGGCGGAATCGGCCTTGGCGCTCGTGCCCATGGCGATGGCGTCCTGCGCGCTCGCATTGGCCGACTTACCAACCGCGGTGCTGTTTATGCCGCTCGCCGTGGCGCCCAAGCCTAGCGCGCTCGCGCTCGCTGCGGTCGCGGTGGCGTTGTTGCCGAGCGCGGTCGCCGAGACGTCCGTGGCCTGGGCTCCCGAGCCCGCCGCGACCGAGCCTACTCCACTCGACACGGCCGAATTGCCCAGGGCCAATGCGAAATTGCCCGAAGCCGTGGCGACGTTGCCGAACGCCGCCGAGTTTGACGCCGATGCATTTGCCTGGGGACCGACGGCGGCGGCATTGAGGCCGGCGGCTTGGGCCTGGAAGCCCACGGCTGTCGAACTGGTACCACTCGCAACCGAGGAAGCGCCCATTGCGGTAGCGAAACCGCCGGAAGAGACCGCATTGGTGCCGATCGCGATGCTGTTGGGCAAGGCCGTGTTGGCCTGAACGCCCGCCTGCGCGCCTAGGCCGAGCGCGATAGACTGGTTGCCCCAGGCGCCGGCGTTCCTACCCATCGCCGTGGCGCTCGTGCCCGTCGACTGGCTTTGGCGCCCGATCGCAATGCTGTCAACCTGAGACGCCAGCACGTCCGTGCCGATGGCGACGGCGCTCTCTTGAAGGGCGCCCTTTCCCGCTGCGGTTCGGTTGCCAAGATTGATGGCGTTGATCGCGGTCGAGGTCGCCTGGAAGCCGATGGCGATAGAGTTCTGCTGGCTTGCGACGGCGCTATTCCCTTGGGCAAGCGCATCCAGCCCGGACGCTGTCGCCCCAAACCCGAGCGCGGTGGCGCGCAGCCCGGTCGCCCGGGTAACATAGCCGATCGCCGTCGAGTTCGTTCCGTCGGCGCGCGCGTTCAGGCCAAAGGCGGCCGAGCCTGCGGCTGCGACCGAGTTGACGCCAATGGAGCTTGCTCCGTCTCCGACAGCCTGGGCGTTCCCGCCTATCGCGAGGGCGTTGACGCCGTTCGCGCCGGAGATGACACCTATGCCTATGGC
>NZ_RZPL01000156.1:0-9381 GCF_004022805.1 Mesorhizobium sp. M7A.F.Ca.CA.002.04.1.1
GCCGCGAAACCATCCTGCGCAATGGCGAGCCTGTCGGTTATCTCACCAGCGGCGGTTATGGCTATACGCTGGGCAAGACCATCGGCTACGGCTACGTGCGCAACGCCGACGGGGTCAGCGACGATTTTCTCGCCTCGGGCGACTACGAACTGGTGGTTGCGATGGAGAGGACGCCGGCCAAGATCCACCTCGAGCCGATGTACGACCCGGCAGGCGCGAGGGTCAAAGCGTAGGTCAGGTCACGCGCAGTGCGAGGCCGCGGCTGGGCACGGTGTCGGCTTCGCCGGGCATCGAGACATAAGGGCGCGTTTCCTCGACGCGGGTGACGAGGCCCTGCGCCTCGAGCTCAGCGACGCGCGTGGCGAAGCCCTGATCCCACAGCGAGTTCTTGACCGTCAGCACGATGATGCCGCCCGGCCGGCAGATGCGGATCAGTTCGTCCAGCCCCTCGACGCCAACATGACCTGATGTGAAGACGCCGGCCGAGATCACTCCGGCATAGGCATCATCGGCAAAGGGCAGATGACCGCCCAGCGCCAGGCAATGGAGCGCGGAATAGACACCCTTGCGGGCTGCCTGATCCAGCATGCCTTGCGAAATATCGAGTGCCTCGACTTGCGGGTAACCAGCAATATCAAGCCATTCGCCGATGAGACCGGTGCCGGCCCCGGCATCGAGCAGCGGTGCTGAACCGCGCGGCAGATGGCGGGTCAGCAGCGCAAGGCAGATCGTCGGATGGCGATAGCCGGCGGCCGACATGTCGGCGTCGTAGGTCTGCGACCAACGATCATAAAGTGCGGCGACCTCTTCGGGCCGCTTTGCCGCGTAGGCCGCGCCAAGCGCACCCTGATGTTTGTTGTCCGCCACTTTGATCCAGTCCGCCAATTTTTGATCTCGCAGTGATGATAGCCAAAGCGCGAAAATTGTGGAACCGTTGCCGCGACAAATAACAGTGTGTGGGGGCGCAGGCATGATTACAGACTAGGCGCGCGCGGCACTGGACGCCATTCCCATGCTGGCCGGCTACAGCGGGCCGCTGGAACGGCTGGGCGGCCTCACCAACCTCGTCTTCAAGGCCGGCGACTTCTGCCTGCGCATTCCCGGCAAGGGCACCGAGGAATACATCAACCGGGCCAACGAAGCGGTGGCTGCACGCGAAGCTGCAAAAGCAGGGGTCAGTCCCGAGGTGCTGCATGTCGATGCCGGCACCGGGTTGATGGTGACACGCTACATCGCCGGCGCCGAAACCATGTCGGAGGAGAAATTCAAGGTTCGGCCGGGCAGTCCAGCCCGCGCCGGCGAGGCCTTTCGCAAGCTGCACAATTCAGGCGCGGTGTTTCCCTTCCGCTTCGAGCTGTTTGCGATGATCGACGACTATCTCAAGGTGCTGTCCACCAAGGAGATCGCCCTGCCCGCCGGCTATCATGACGTGGTGCGCGAGGCGGAAACCGTGCGCTCGGCACTTGCCGCCATCCGCTGCCGATCGTTGCCTGCCACTGCGATCCGCTGTGCGAGAACTTCCTCGATACGGGCGAGCGGATGTGGATCGTCGACTGGGAATATTCGGGCATGAACGACCCGCTCTGGGACCTTGGCGACCTCTCCGTGGAAGGTAAATTCGATCTGGCGCAAGACGAAGAGATGATGCGCGCCTATTTCGGCGGCGAGGCGAGGCCGGCGGAGCGCGGCCGCATCGTCATCTACAAGGCGATGTGCGACCTGTTATGGACGCTGTGGGGGCTGATCCAGCTCGCCAACAACAACCCGGTCGATGATTTTCGCGCCTATGCCGACGGGCGGTTCGCGCGCTGCAAGGCGCTGATGGAGACGTCCGAGTTTTCACGGCATCTGGCGGCGATCCGCCGGGGGTGAGCCTGGACTAATTCACGCCCTTCGGCACGTTTTCGGGCGGCACGGTGGTCTCGACCACTTTCTGGCGGTGGAAGATGAACAGGCCGGCGAGAACGACAATGCCCGAGCCGATCAGGATGCGCGGACCGGGAACGTCGCCGAAGAACACCAGTCCGAACACCACCGCCCACAGCAGCAGCGTGTAATGCAGCGGCGCCAGCGTCGAGGCCGGCGCCAGCTTGAGCGCCCTGGTGATCATCAGATGCGCGCCGCAGGAGACGATGCCGAGCAGCAGCATGGCGCCGAGATCGAGCGCCGACGGCGTCTGCCAGGCGCCGATGCTCAGCACGCCGCCGATCAGCAGCGTGCCGATGGTCTGCCATGTCACCAGATTGGTGTCGCTGGTGCCGCGCAGCCGGCGGTTGAGGATGATGGCGAAGGCGAAGGAGATACTGCCCACCAGCGCAAAGCCTGACGACAGCGAGAACGCCGCCGACGACGGTTTCAGCATGATCAGCACACCGCAGAAGCCGAGCAGGATCGCCATCCAGCGGCGCCAGCCGACCTTTTCGCCAAGCAAGAGGTGCGAGAGTGCCGCGACGTAGATCGGCCCCGCCATGTAGAAACTCATCACATCGGCCAGCGGCAGATAGACCACGGCGGCATAGAAGAGCGCGGTGTCGAGCGTGGTCATCACCACCCGCAGCAGCTGCAGCTCCAGGCGTTCCATGCGAAACAGCTTGGCCGGGCCCTGGTTGGCGATCATCGGGCCGAGCACGAAGAAGGCGCCGATGGAGCGGATCAGCACCACCTGGCCGACGGAGAAGCTGGCGACCAGCCATTTGCCCATGGCGTCGTTCAGCGCAAAAAGGAAATCGCCGGCCAGCATCAACAGAATGCCGGCCAAAAGCACATTCCTGATCGTCGAATTCTGCGCCACGGGCTGCGTCATGCCGATCCCGATTCCTCCCTAGTAAGCCGCGTCGTAGACGGAAGTGGCTGCCTTGACGAGGAGAATTCGGGCAATGGGTAAGACCAGCGCCGGGAATCGGCTGTATCTAGCTGGATATGTGCCGCCGGTTCACCATTCCCGGCCTTCCGCCGATGGACAGCCTGGTTTCCTGCTTCGTCCGCTCCGCCACCACCTTGCCCCTGGCGATGACGCACAGGCGCTCGGCGCGCAGCCGCAGGGCTTCGACCGGATTGCCGGCATCGAGGACGACCAGGCTGGCGCGCTTGCCGACCGCCAGGCCGAGATGATCGAGGCCCATGATCGCGGCATTGACGTTGGTGACCATGTCGAAGCAGCGCGCCATCTCTGCCGGGCTCGACATCTGAGCGACGTGCAGACCCATGAAGGCGACATCGAGCATATCGGCGGTGCCCAGCGAATACCAGGGATCGAGCACGCAATCCTGGCCCCAGCCGACGCGAATGCCGAGCGCCAGCATTTCCTTGACCCGGGTCAGGCCGCGGCGCTTCGGGAAGGTGTCGTGGCGGCCCTGCAGCATGATGTTGATCAGCGGATTGGGAATGACCGAGACGCCGGCCTCGGCGATCAGCGGCAAAAGCTTCGAGACGTAGTAATTGTCCATCGAATGCATCGAGGTGAGGTGCGAACCGGCGACCTTGCCGTGCAAACCAAGACGCTGCGCCTCATAGGCAAGCTGCTCGATATGGCGCGACAGCGGATCATCGGTCTCGTCGCAATGCAGGTCGACCATCAGGCCGCGGCTGGCCGCGATCTCGCACAGCTCCGTTACCGAGCGCGTGCCGTCGGCCATGGTGCGCTCGAAATGCGGGATGCCGCCGACGATGTCGACGCCCATGTCGAGCGCGCGGATGGTGTTTTCACGCGCCGATGGAGAGCGATAAAACCCGTCCTGCGGGAAGGCGACCAATTGCAGGTCGATGTAGGGAGCGACCGTCTTCTTGACCTCGAGCAACGCCTCGACCGCCAGCAGGCGGTCATCGCAGACATCGACATGGGTGCGGATGGCGAGCAGGCCCATCGACACCGCCCAGTCGCAATAGGCCAGCGCGCGATCACGCACGGCCTCATGCGTCAAAAGCGGCTTCAACTCGCCCCACAGCGAAATGCCTTCGAGCAGCGTACCCGAAGCGTTGATGCGCGGAATGCCGTAGGAGAGCGTCGCATCCATGTGGAAATGCGGATCGACGAAGGGCGGCGAGACCAGATTGCCACGGGCGTCGACCTCGGTCCGCGCGGAACCCTGGAGAACGGGCTCGATCGCCGCGATCGTCTCACCGTTGATGCCGATGTCGGCAACCCTGCCATCAGGCAGTGTGCCGCCGCGAACGATAAGGTCGAAATCCATCCGTCGTCATCCCGTCAAAAGAATCATCTGATATAGCCGAGGCTGAAAATCGCATCCCGTCGATGCCGCTTGCAACAGCGATTTGTCCGCGGCGGCCGCGGATGGTTTCATCCGGCCGCAACTCCCTCTATAAGCCGCCTTCGTTGTCCCGGTTTCAAGGATCCGCCGTTTGTTTCGTTTCTTCCGCTCGACGGAAAACCAGCGCCTCGTCGCGAGGTTGATCCGGGAATCCTTTTATCAGCACAGGTTTGGCTACGGCGCCGCGATCTTGTCGATGCTTGTGGTGGCCGCCACGACCGGCGCCAGCGCCTGGATTCTCAAAGAGATCACCGACGAATTCGTAGTCTTCAAGCGGATTGACCGGGTCAACCTGATTGCGGGCGGGGTCGCCACGATCTTCATCCTCAAGGGCCTCGCCAACTTCATTCAGGCCTATTTCATGAGCCGTGTCGGCAACGCCATCATCGCCGACCGCCAGCGCAAGATCTACGACCGCATCCTGGCGCAAGGCATCGAATTCTACCATTCGACCTCGTCGTCCGACCTGATCACACGCATGACCAACAATGCGCAGGCGGCACGCAACGTGCTCGACCTCGTTGTCACGTCCTATGTGCGCGATCTGTTGTCGCTGGTCGTCCTGGTAGGAGTCATGGTCTGGCAGCAGCCAGCCTTGTCTATAATCTGCTTCGTCGTCGGCCCCTTGGCTATCTACGGGGTCAACCGCATCCTGAAACGTGTTCGCAAGTTCGCCGCGATGGAGTTTCGCTCGGTCGGCCAGATCGTGCAGGTGATGCAGGAAACGGCAATCGGCGTGCGCGTCGTCAAATCCTTCAACCTCGAAGGCGCGATGCGCAACCGCATGTACAAGGCCGTGTCGGACGTCGAGAACCGGGCCAATAACATCGCGACGCTGGAGGCTGCGACAAGCCCGGTGATGGAGACGCTGGCCGGGCTGGCTATTGCCGGGGCCATCTTCGTCAGCGGCTTCCTGGTCTTGCAGGGCGGCCAGATGCCGGGAAACATCATGGCCTTCATCGGGGCGCTCCTGTTTGCCTATGAGCCGGCAAAGCGCCTTGCGCGCGTACGCATATCGCTGGAAAGCGGCATTGTCGGCGTGCGCATGATGTTCGAGCTCGCCGACCAGCCGCTCACTCTGGTCGAGAAGCCGGACGCGAAGCCGCTTCTGGCCGGACCGGGCGAGATCCGGTTCGACGCCGTCGACTTCGCTTATCAGAAAGGGCCGCCGGTGCTGGACAGGTTCGATCTGACGCTTGCGCCCGGCAAGATGACGGCGCTGGTCGGGCCTTCCGGCGGCGGCAAGTCGACGATTCTAAACCTGATCATGCGCATGTATGATCCGCAGAGCGGCAGGGTGCTGTTCGACGGTCAGGATATTTCCCATGCGACGCTCGCATCGCTGCGGGAAAAGATCGCCTATGTCAGCCAGGATACGTTCCTGTTTGCCGGCACCATCATGCACAACATCCGGCTTGGGCGCGAGGGTGCGACCGACGATGAGGTGATCGCCGCCGCCAAGGCGGCCAACGCGCATGACTTCATCAGCGCGCAGGCGAAAGGCTACGAGACGGATGTCGGCGAGAATGGCGGCCTACTGTCGGGCGGCCAGCGCCAACGGATCTCGATCGCACGCGCCATGCTGCGCAATGCGGAGATCCTGCTGCTGGACGAAGCGACCAGCGCGCTCGACGCCGAATCGGAAGCGCTGTTCCGCGACGCGCTGCAGCAATTGACGGAAGGCCGCACGACGATCGTCATCGCGCACCGTCTGTCGACCGTGCACCAGGCCGACACAATCGTGGTGCTCGAAGCCGGCAAGGTGGTGGAAAGCGGCCCGCACAAGGCCTTGCTCAAGCAGGGCGGGCTCTATCAGAAGCTCTATGAGTATCAGTTGATGCCGTAGCACTTCTCTTCCCTTCCCCCCCCTTGTGGGGGAAGGTGGATCGGCGCGCGGCGCCGAGACGGATGAGGGGTGTTCCAGCGGAGTGAGACGTCGGTGTTCTCTGGACCACCCCTCATCCGTCGCCTGCGGCGACATCTTCTCCCACAGGGGAGAAGGAAGAAACCTCACTCCGGCACAAACCTCACCGCGCCCTTGGCCGCGCTGGTGGCCATGGCGGCATAGGCGCGCAAGGCGGTCGTCACCTTGCGCTTGCGCTTTTCCTCAGGCTTCCAGGCCAGGGCGCCCCTGGCCTCCATCGCCGCCCGGCGCGCAGCGAGTTCCGCCTCATCGACAGCCAGGCGGATGCTGCGGTTCGGGATGTCGATCTCGATCGTATCGCCCTCCTGCACCAGTCCGATCAAACCGCCTTCGGCAGCTTCCGGCGACGCATGGCCGATCGACAGACCCGAGGTGCCGCCGGAGAAGCGGCCGTCAGTAATCAGAGCGCAGGCCTTGCCGAGGCCCTTCGACTTCAGATAGCTGGTCGGATAGAGCATCTCCTGCATGCCGGGGCCGCCGCGCGGTCCTTCATAGCGGATGACGACGACATCGCCGGCCTTGATCTCATTGGACAGGATCGCCTTGACGCTCGAATCCTGGCTTTCGAACACGCGGGCCGGGCCGGTGAATTTCAGGATCGATTCATCGACGCCCGCCGTCTTCACGATGCAGCCGTCGAGCGCCAGATTGCCCTTCAGCACGGCAAGGCCGCCATCCTTGGAAAAGGGATGTTCGGTCGAGCGGATAACGCCTTTCTCGCGGTCGAGATCGAGCTCGTCCCAGCGGCGCTCCTGGCTGAAGGCGACCTGTGTCGGCACGCCGCCAGGGGCGGCGAGGAAGAAATCGCGCACGCTCTGGCTGGTCGTGCGGGAAATGTCCCAATGGTCGAGCGCCTCGCCCAGGGTTGACGTATGCACCGTCGGCAGGTCGCGGTTGAGCAGGCCGGCATTGTCGAGCTGGCCGAGGATGGCCATGATGCCGCCGGCGCGGTGGACGTCTTCCATGTGGACGTCGGACTTGGCGGGCGCAACCTTGCACAGCACCGGCACCTTGCGCGACAGCGCGTCGATGTCGTCCTGATCGAAATCGATCTCGCCCTCATGCGCGGCAGCCAGGATATGCAACACGGTGTTGGTCGAACCGCCCATGGCGATGTCGAGCGTCATGGCGTTCTCGAAAGCGCCCTTCGAGGCGATGTTGCGCGGCAGTGCGGTTTCGTCGTCCTGTTCGTAATAGCGCTGGGCGAGATCGACGATCAGGTGGCCGGCCTCGACGAACAGACGCTTGCGGTCGGCATGCGTCGCCAATGTCGAGCCGTTGCCGGGCAGCGACAGGCCAAGCGCCTCGGTCAAACAATTCATCGAATTGGCGGTGAACATGCCCGAGCAGGAGCCGCAGGTCGGGCAGGCCGAGCGCTCGATGACCTTGACGTCCTCATCGGAGATCTTGTCGTCGGCGGCCGCGACCATGGCATCGACCAGGTCGAGCGCCTGCGTCTTGCCGGCGAGCACCACCTTGCCGGCTTCCATCGGACCGCCGGAGACGAAGACGGTCGGGATGTTGAGGCGCAACGAGGCCATCAGCATGCCGGGCGTGATCTTGTCGCAATTGGAGATGCAGACCATGGCGTCGGCGCAATGCGCGTTGACCATGTATTCGACAGAATCGGCGATCAGCTCGCGCGACGGGAGCGAATAGAGCATGCCGTCATGGCCCATGGCGATGCCGTCATCGACGGCGATGGTGTTGAATTCCTTGGCAACGCCGCCGGCCTTTTCGATCTCGCGCGCGACCAATTGGCCGAGATCCTTCAGATGGACATGGCCCGGCACGAACTGGGTGAAGGAGTTGACCACCGCAATGATCGGCTTGCCGAAATCCGAGTCCTTCATGCCGGTGGCGCGCCAGAGGCCGCGAGCGCCGGCCATGTTGCGGCCATGGGTGGTGGTGCGGGAACGATAGGCAGGCATGTTTTTTCCTTGGTGGCTGGCCGCAGCCCAGGGGTTGGCGCGGCGGAGCTGAATTCGGACCGCAGGCGTTATAGACGCGCAAGTATGGTCTGGCCACAATTTTGCAATGCGCCAGATTCTCTCAAAAAAATGCGTGGCACTGTCGGATGGCGCGCTGCATGTCCGTCCTTGGGCAGACGGCAAGGAGATGGCACCATATTCGGAGTCAGCCGTTTCACAGGAACAGCGACCGAAACAGCACGAGGAGCACGACATGCAAAAGATCACCACCTGCCTGTGGTTCGACGGCCGAGCCGAAGAGGCCATGAACTTCTACGTCTCCATCTTCAAGAATTCCAAGGTGCTGAGCGTGATGCGTTGGCCCGAAGGCCACGCCGATGCAGGCAAGGTGTTGGTGACCACGTTCGAACTCGACGGCGTGCAGTTCCAGGCGCTCAATGGTGGACCGCAGTTCAAGCACAGCGAAGCGATGTCGCAGTCGATCGACTGCAAGACGCAGGAAGAGGTGGATTACTTCTGGGACAAGCTCATCGAAGGTGGCGGCCAACCATCGCAATGCAGCTGGCTGAAGGATAAATTCGGCGTCTCCTGGCAGGTTGTGCCGGAGCAGCTGCCGCGCCTGCTTCTGGATCCGGACCGGGCCAAGGCCGGCCGCGTGATGTCGGCGATGATGCAGATGAGCAAGATCGACATCGCCAAGATAGAGGAAGCTGCCAGAGGATAGTCGAGGGTCGCGCCGCCCCTCATCCGCCCTTCGGGCACCTTCTCCCCGTGAACGGGGAGAAGGAAAAAGCGCGACTTACGCCGCTCTGTCGCGGACCTGATAGTCCTTGATCGTGGCAAACTTGATCGCCTTCCAGCGCTCCGCTTCGTAGTTCAGCGAGAAGGCGTGCTGGGCGAGGAACACCGGGTCGTTGTCGAGGTCGCGGGCGATGTCGCCGCGATGCGCCTCGATGAAACGCAGGACCTCGGCCTTGTCGTCGGCCGAGATCCAGCGGCACACGGAAAAGCGCGACATCTCGAATTCGACCGGCAGGGTGTATTCGAAGTTCAGCCGTTCCTTCAGGACGTCGAGTTGCAGCGCGCCGACGACACCGACGATGGCCGGTGAGCCGTCCTCGGGCGAAAACAGCTGCACGACGCCCTCCTCTGCCATCTGGTGCAGCGCTTCCTTCAGCTTTTTGGCCTTCATCGCGTCGCCGAGGCGGACACGGCGCAGGATTTCCGGGGCGAAATTCGGAACGCCGCGGAACAGGAT
>NZ_RZPL01000157.1:0-9358 GCF_004022805.1 Mesorhizobium sp. M7A.F.Ca.CA.002.04.1.1
GATTGCCGAGACCTGCAAACAGCAGCATCGCCTGCTCCGGGCGTGAAAGAGTTACTTCTCTTCGGCGGCAGGAGCCGCTTCAGGTGCAGCCGCTTCAGCCGTCTCTTCCGTCTCCGGCTTCATCGCCGACGAACCGGCAATGGTCGCGATGGTGAAGTCGCGGTCGGAGATCACAGGCTTGACCCCAGCCGGCAGCTTGACCGCCGAGATGTGGATCGAATCGCCAATGTTGGCGCCGGTGAGATCGACGGTGATGAATTCCGGGATCGCATTGGCCGGGCAGTGGAACTCGACTTCGTGACGCACGATGTTGAGTACGCCGCCGCGCTTGATGCCGGGCGACTTGTCCTCGTTGATGAAGTGGACAGGCACGTCGACATTGACTTCGGTGTCCTTGCCGATGCGCAGGAAGTCGACATGGACAGGGAAATCCTTGACCGGGTCGAGCTGGAAGTCCTTCGGCAGGACCTGGATCTTCTTGCCGTCGACATCGATCGTGGCGATCGTGGTCAGGAACCCGCCGCCATGGATCTTGTAGTAGATGTCCTTGTAGGTGAGCGCGATAGCCAGGGGAGGCTGCTTGTCACCATAAATTACTGCAGGCACTTTACCGTTGCGGCGAACTGCACGGGCGGACCCCTTACCGACCTGTTCGCGTGCTTCGGCCTTGAGCTCGTAAGTGTCGTGGCTCATGGCATTTCCTTTCGGTTTGTTCTGGAGCGCTCACGGTGGGCAGAGTGCCTGGACCGTAAACGTCGAAAGCCGACATACCCATGCATGATCTGGTCCGAAAACCGGAATCCACTTTTCGGGATCATGCGGGAAGGCGGCCTTCCGCCGCGTTGCCTCCAAGGGTGTCTACGCGGGTGGCGGCTCTATAGCGGAAGGCGGCCGGAGGTGCAAGCCAAAGGCACGACCGGCCTGGTGCAGCCCAGACGGCCGCTATCCGCGCTTTTCGATGACGGCATAGAGCACGTTGCGGTTCTCGCCGAAGAATACCTGCGCCTCGACGGTGTTGCGGTCGACGCTGGCATTGACGATGTTCCACATATCGACCTCCGATCGCAGCAGCAACACCCAGTCCATGAACGTCTCCCGATACCCCGCGTCGGGGGTGCCCTCGGCGTAGTTGGCGAACAGGAATGTTCCGTTCGGCTTCAACATCTGCAGGCAGGTCTTCGTGAGTTTCACCGCGACGTTGTGGGCGAGGTAGTCGTAAAGGCCGGAGGCGTAGATGAAGTCGAATTTGCCGAGCTTGTGGCCCCGCGTGAGCACGGTTCGCACCGAGCCGTCGATGGCTTCGACGGCGGTGCCCTGGAAGTCGCGCGAGATCAGCCCAACGCTCTGGGGATCCTGGTCGAGCGCAACCCAGCGCTTGAGACGGCCCTCCGTCAGGGCGACCGAACGATTGGCTTCCCGCAAATGGCCGGCCGCGATCGCCAGAACCTCGGTTTCCGGTCCGTTCTTGGCCGCGATCTCGTCGACATATCGGGTCAGGAGGTCGCGTCGTTCCCGGGCCGCGACGCATGACGGTACGTTCTGGGTATGGCTATAGAGTGCTTTGCCGACCTCCGAGGCGTTCGCCACGCTCTCTGCCACGTGCGGATCACAATAGATGTAGTCGAGCAACTGCGCGTCGCCGGAATAGCCCCTGGGTTTGGTGAAGGACCAGTGCGTCAGTGGATCCTCGAGAAAATACTTCAGGATCGGATGGTTCTGCGCGACCGGTATCAACGCATGCCAGACGTCGGGATGAACCTTGGAATGCAGGCCATTGAGGAAGGACAGCAAGCGGCCGACGATCTCGGCCGGGTTCTTGTCCTGTTCGACCTGCTGCTGTGTCGCGTGGAGAATGAGGGCAAGCTCCGCGCGCGCGGTTTCGAACGCTTCGCCATGATGCTCGATCTTTCCCCGAGGCAGCGTGCCGGCGAGCATCTCGGCAGTAATCAAGCTTTTGCCATCAAGAACGGTCTGCACGCCATCACTCCATAGTTAACAGTCGGTTAACTTATTGCGTAGAATGCTCCCTTTGCCAATGTCGGGCCGACGGCATTTTAGGTTTATGATTAATTTCCCGCCAACCATGTTCGTTGGTTAATCAGTTTCCGAGCCGGATTCCGGGTTCGAGTTAACGGAAACTTGTCTTGCGCGATTGCATTTGTTTGCCCGGCGTTCGCAATCGCCGTCGCGTCCCAAGGAGCCGGCCCGCGTGGGGGCAGAAGCTGGAAATGAGTTCGGAAAACAAAATCCCTTTCAAAAGGGGTCGATTGTGATGAACGAACACGTGTCATCCGCATTGGCCGATACGGTTGACGCTGAGCCGTACGAGCCGCGCTACGAACTGGGGGCCGACGAACTTCGCGCCCTCTACCGCACCGAAGCCCGGGCGACGCGAAGAGGGGAGGCCAGGCCAGGGCTTTGGATCGCAGTTGCGATCTATCTCTTGTTTTCGGCAACGGATCTGCTGCTGATCCCGGATGTGGCCGCCTATACGATCACGGCGCGCTTCGCGGTCGGCTTGAGCGCGCTTTTGATCCTGGAAGCGCAGCTTCGCCACGGCGTCGGGACGGAATGGCTCGACGTGACCTGCGCCGGGGCCATCATCTTTGGCTATGTTGGTTGGCTGTGTCCGGCGATTATGGGCGCGGACAAGGAAAGCGTCTCTTACTATATGGTCTTTGGGACCATATTCATGATGAGCGCCAATCTTTTCTTTACATTCAATTTCAAGCTTTCTATCGTAACCTCGACAATAATCTTATGTATACTTTATATCGTAAATTACTTTGTTCCCTCAACTCTCATATACAAAATGGTATTTGGGGCTTTCTATGTTTCTTGTTTCACGTTCACCTCATATGTGAACTGGAAACTGAATGAGGAACGCTACAACGTCTTCCTGAACGCCCTGGAAGCCAAGATCCAGCACAATGAGGCGACCGAACGCGGCAAGGCCCTGCTGAGGTTGTCGCGGACCGATCCGCTCACGGGTCTGGAGAACCGGCGCGCGATCGACGAGAAGCTGCGAGACTACTGGAACGATTGGCAAAAGGTCGGCACCAGCTTTGGGGCGATCCTCATCGACGTGGACTTCTTCAAGAAGTTCAATGACTGCTACGGCCATCAGGAAGGCGACCGCTGCCTGATCCATGTCGCCAATGCCCTTAGCGATATGATCAAACAGTATAATGGCTCCATCGGCCGCTATGGCGGCGAAGAGTTCATCGTCCTGGCTCGCATGGAGAAAAAGGAGCAGATCCTGGACATTGCGGAAGCCATTTGTAGCACGGTGGAGAACCTGGCTCTGACGCACGAACTGCGGCGCGACGGCGTCTCGATCGTAACGGTAAGCGTTGGCGCCGCATTCACCCGGACGCAGACCGGGGCCAAGCTGGAGAAAATCATTCACGAGGCCGATCGCGCTCTCTATCTGGCAAAAGCCGGCGGCCGAAATTGTGCCCGGCTGTTCGATCCAACCGACCCGCAAAGCAGTGACGAGAGCGAGAACATTGCGGCTTTGCTGAAGATCGCGATCGGCCAGAATCTCGTTTCACTCGTTTACCAGCCTATCCAGGATGTCAAATCGGACCGGGTTGAAGCGGTGGAGGCTCTGATGCGCCTCAAGATGCTCGACGGCACATCGGTTCCGCCGAGCCTGTTCATTCCGGTCGCCGAACGGACCGGCGCGATCCTGGAACTCGGGCGCTGGGCGATAAGGACAGTGTGCGCCGAACTGCTGGCGGACGACCACGTCCGTGTCGTCAGTGTCAACGTCTCCCCGATCCAGCTCAAGACACCGGGCTTCGCGACGTCGGTCGCGACCATTCTGGGCGAGACCGGCGTCGCAGGCAGCAGGCTGGCCTTCGAGATCACCGAAGGGCTGGAGATGGAGATGCACTCCGACATCCTGCGCTGCATCAGCGACCTGAAGCTGCTCGGGATCAAGATCTGGCTTGATGATTTCGGGACCGGCTTCGCGGGTCTTTCGTGGCTTCGCCTGATCGATTTCGATACGGTGAAGATCGATCGCTCGTTTCTGCATGACTGCAGCTCCCCGAGCGGCAAGGCGATGCTGCAGGACATTATCACCCTGGTTCGAAATCGCGGCCACAAAATCCTGGTCGAAGGGGTGGAGACAGACGAGCAGATGGCCCTTATGCGCGAATTCGGCATAGACAAGATCCAGGGCTTCCATGTCGGCCGTCCCGCTCCCGCCGTCAGTTTCCAGGCAAAGCGAGCCATGCGCAAACGGCCATTTGCCGTGCTTAAGTCCGCATGATGGTGGCCTCTTCCGACGTTTGGCTAGCCGTCGTCAAGCCGTGCTAGCGGTCGCCGGTCAACGCGGCGCGTAACGCCTGGATCTGCCGGTTCAGCGCATCGAGCTCAGTCAGCGTCATGCCCGAGCGTTCGACCAAGGCTTCGTTCAGGCAGTTGCATTGGACAAGCAGTGCGCGCCCGGCTGATGTCAGATCAACCTGCACCTGGCGCTCGTCGGTCTGGCTGCGCTGGCGGGTCACCAGCCCGGCCTGCTCCATTCGCTTCACCAGCGGCGTGACGGTGCTCGATTCCAAAGCGAGCCGATGGGCGATGGTGCCGACCGACATGCCGTCGGCCTCTCCAAGCGCGTTCAACACCAGGTACTGGGGATAGGTGATGCCCATCTCGTCCAGCATCGGCTTGTAGGTGCGGTTGATGGCCATGCTGGTGGCATAGAGCGTGAAACAGAGCTGATTGTCCAACGGGAGAGGCACGGCGCATTCCTTTTGCCAATGTGGGCATCAAATCGATACCACGAAAAATGATATCGCGATACATATTTTTGTGGACAAGGGTTTTAGGCCGCGTTAGCTATATCGATATCGCGATATTGTTTATCGCGAAAGTAACCAGAAGGAGATTGAGATGACCTCGCAAACCAAACCCAGCTCCGGCAGCGGCATGATCACCACCAGGGACGGAACGCAGATTTACTACAAGGACCGGGGACCGGGCAGCCTGTCGTCTTTCATCACGGCTGGCCGTTGAGCAGCGACGATTGGGACGCCCAGATGCTGTTCTTCGTGTCACAGGGCTACCGTGTCATTGCCCATGATCGCCGAGGCCATGGCCGCTCGACCCAGACGGATATCGGCAACGAGATGGACACCTATGCCGCCGACGTAGCGGAACTCGCAGCCCATCTGGACCTCAAGAACGCCATCCATGTCGGCCATTCGACCGGCGGCGGCGAAGTGGCGCGTTATGTCGCCAAGTATGGCGCCGGCGGCCGTGTCGCCAAGGCGGTGCTGATCGGCGCGGTGCCGCCAATCATGCTCAAGACTGCCGCCAATCCCGGCGGCCTGCCGATCGAAGTGTTCGACGGCTTCCGCTCCGCGCAGGCAGCCAATCGCGCCCAGTTCTTCCGCGACGTTCCATCAGGTCCGTTCTACGGCTTCAACCGCCCGGGCGCAGAGGTATCGCAGGGCGTCATCGATAATTGGTGGCGCCAGGGCATGATGGGCGGCACCAAGGCGCATTATGATTGCATCAAGGCCTTTTCGGAAACCGACTTCACCGAGGATCTGAAGGCGATCGACGTGCCTGTGCTGGTCATGCACGGCGACGACGACCAGATCGTTCCCATCGCGGACTCGGCGCTGCTGACGATCAAGCTGCTCAAGAAGGGCGAGCTCAAGGTCTACAAGGGCTTCCCGCACGGCATGGCCACGACCCATGCAGACATCGTCAACGCCGACCTGCTGGCCTTCTTCAAAGCATAGGCCGTTGGAACGAAAAAAGCACCCGCCGTCTGGCGGGTGCTTTTCCTTGCGTGGGTTTCAGGCCTGATCTAGGCGGCCGCCTGCGCCTTGCGCGCTTCCTTCATGTTGGGCAGGAACACGGTCAGCAATCCAAGAAACGGCAAATAGGAGCAGATCTGGAAGACGAAATCGATGCCCTTCATGTCGGCGACGACGCCGAGCACGGCCGCCGCGATGCCGCCCATGCCGAAGGCGAAGCCGAAGAAGATGCCGGCGATCATGCCGACGCGACCCGGCACGAGTTCCTGCGCAAAGACGACAATGTTGGAGAAGGCCGAGGAGAGGATCAGCCCGATCAGCACCGTCAGCACCATCGTCCATTCCAGATTGGCGTAGGGCAGGGCGAGCGTGAAGGGCAGCACGCCGACGATGGAGAACCAGATCATCGCCTTTTGCCCATAGCGGTCGCCGAACGGGCCGCCGAGCAGGATGCCCAGCGCCGAGGCGCCGAGGAACAGGAACAGCATGACCTGGCTCATCTGCACAGAAACGCCGAACTTATGCATGGAATAGAAGGTGTAGTAGCTGGCGAGGCTGGCGATGTAGGCATTCTTGCTCAGAACCAGCAGTGTCAGCACGATCAATGCATTCATCACCTTGCGGCGCGGGAAGGGCGAAACGAAGCTCGCCGCCTTGCGGGTGCCCTGCGCGGCACGCAGCCGGCTGTACCAGCCGCCGACCTGCCACAAAACGATGATGCCGATCAGCGAGCCGACGGCGAACCAGGAAATGCTGGTCTGGCCGAACGGCACGACGATGAAGGCCGCCAGCAGCGGCCCCATGGACTGGCCGAAATTGCCGCCCACCTGGAACAGCGACTGCGCCAGGCCGAAGCGGCCGCCGGAAGCGAAGCGGGCGATGCGCGAGGATTCCGGGTGGAAGATCGCCGAGCCGATGCCGATCAGCGAGGCACCGATCAGCAGCAGCGAATAATGCCCGGCATAGGCGAGCACGATCAGGCCGATCAGCGACGACGCCATGCCATAGGGCAGCGAATAGGGCATCGGCCGCTTGTCGGTGATCATGCCGATCAGCGGCTGCAGCAAGGATGCGGTCACCTGGAAAGTGAAGGTCAACAAGCCGATCTGCCAGAAATCGAGGCCATAATTCTCTTTCAGGAGCGGGTAAATGGCCGATAGCAGCGACTGCATGATGTCGTTGATGCAGTGGCAGAAGCTCACCGCCAGGATGACGGTGAAGGCCGTCGCCTGGGCTGAGGCGTGACTGGCGCTCGCCGGTGGGGCGACGCTGGCTGCTGTCGTATCGGTCAAGGTAGGCTCCGTGGTCTTTTTGGCGGGCACGCCCGCAGGCAACTGGCGGACGCTCCTTGCGGCCACCCTAGGGACGGTGCCTTATAAGCCGCTTGCGAGACGACTTCTTTCGTGGTTTGGTCCAATAGTTTCGCAAGTGGGCCATAACTAGATGCCGCACGGCAAAGAAGTCTTTCACGCTGGCAATGCCAATCTCGGCCAGTTGCACGAGAGCCGCTGGCAGTGGCTTGAGCAAGTGGCCGGGCCGGCGGTGGCATTGCCGACCGAATATCCTGACGGCTACCGCGTGCCACAGCACCGCCACAGCCGCAGCCAGCTCTTGCATGCGCTTGTCGGTGTGGTGCTGGTGACGACACGCTACGGGCGCTGGATGGTGCCGCCCGACCACGCGATGTGGATTCCAGCCGGCACCGAGCATTCCGTCGAGATGCTGGGCGACGTCTCGATGCGTTCGGTTTATGTCATGCCACAGGCGATCCCCGGGCTGCCCGAAGGCTTGCGCGTCGTCGGCGTCACCGACCTGATGCACAGCCTGATCGTGGAATCGGAGAAGCTCCCGCAAGGCGGCGTTCTGGAAGGACGCGGTGGGCTGATCATGAACCTTCTGCTGCACGAAATCCCGACCTTGCCGGAACGGCCTCTCGGGCTGCCATTTCCGTCCGATCCAAGATTGTCGGCGCTGTGCCGACGCTTCGTCGCAGCACCGTCGCCGCATGCGACCATCGACGAGTGGGCCGATGCAGCCGGCATGAGCCGCCGTTCCTTCACGCGCGCCTTCCAGCGCCAGACCGGCCTGTCGCTGTCGACATGGCGCCAGCAGGCCTGCCTGTTCGCGGCGCTGCCCAGGCTGGCGGACGGCGAGCCGATCACCAGGGTGGCGCTTGATCTCGGCTATGACAGCGTGCCGGCCTTCATCACCATGTTCAAGCGCATGCTGGGGACCTCGCCGCGCGGCTATATGCGCGGCGCACGCGAGAACGTCGAGGTCGCTCGTCGCCTGATCGGCCCGGTTCGGTTGGAAAGCTCCGCGCCTTAAGGGCAGGCGGGTTTAGTCGAACAGGCTGGACACCGATTCCTCAGTCGCCGTGCGCGAGATGGCTTCGCCCATCAGGTCGGCGATCGAGATGACGCGGATGTTGGGCGCGTCGAGCACGCCCTGGGTCGGCTGGATGGAATCGGTGATCACCAGTTCCTGCAGCTTCGAGCCGCTGATGCGGGCAACGGCACCGCCCGACAGCACGCCGTGGGTGATATAGGCGGTGACGCTGGTGGCGCCGTTGGCCAGCAGCGCATCGGCGGCGTTGCACAGCGTGCCGCCGGAATCGACGATGTCGTCGATCAGCAGGCAATCCTTGCCGGCGACCGCGCCGATGATGTTCATGACTTCCGATTCGCCCGGCCGTTCGCGGCGCTTGTCGACGATGGCCAGTTGCGCATCGAAGCGCTTGGCCAGCGCACGGGCGCGGACCACGCCGCCAATGTCGGGCGAAACCACCACGACGTTGCCGAGTTGCTTGTATTTGGCCTTCACGTCGCGGGCCATCACCGGCACGGAAAACAGATTGTCGGTCGGGATGTCGAAGAAGCCCTGGATCTGGCCGGCATGCAGGTCGAGCGTCAGAACGCGGTCGACGCCGGCGCGGGTGATCATGTTGGCGACCAGCTTGGCCGAGATCGGCGTGCGGCCGGAGGCGCGGCGGTCCTGCCTGGCGTAGCCGAAATAAGGGATGACCGCCGTGATGCGCTTGGCCGAGGAGCGCATGAAGGCATCGATCATGATAAGCAATTCCATCAAATGATCGTTGGTCGGGAACGAGGTCGACTGCAGGATGAAGACATCCTCGCCGCGCACGTTTTCCTGGATTTCGACGAAGATTTCCTGGTCGGCGAAGCGCCTGACCGTGGCTTTGCCCAGCGGGACGTTGAGGTACCGGGCGACTGCTTCGGCCAGCACCCTGTTGGAATTGCCCGCGAAGAGTTTCATGCACGGTTCCTGGTGGAGGATGATGAGGCCTGACGGACTCGCTTGCGCCCTTTAACCGGGCTTTTAGCGGCCCGCGCTGGTATTGCAAGCGCCGAGATCGGGAATCCGCCGGCTAAACTCAAGAAAGCTCCGCGCCATCGCCGGACTGCAACAGGGAGCAGGGGACTTGTGCTGGTTCTTCTTCTCATTGGGCATCGGATTTTCCCAAAACCGTCTCCACTTTGGGGTCCGATGCCTCTAGCCCGCCTTGCCGCCGAGCCAGGCGGCGAACTGGTCGATGGTCTGGTCGGCGATCGCCTGCATGG
>NZ_RZPL01000158.1:0-9322 GCF_004022805.1 Mesorhizobium sp. M7A.F.Ca.CA.002.04.1.1
GTTGCAGAGCCTGCCACGCGCTGAAACGGCAGCGGCGAGCTGGCGCGATTTTGGTGCCGTGATCCAGGTGTCGACCATCGACGCCGCGCTGCCGCTGGTCGATCGCATCGCCGCCGAACATGTCGAACTGGCCATCGACGACGCCGAGGGCTTCCTGTCGCGGATGCGCAATGCCGGTGCGGTCTTTCTCGGCCGCCACACGCCGGAAGCCATCGGCGACTATGTCGGCGGCTCTAACCATGTGCTGCCGACGGCGCGCTCGGCGCGTTTCTCGTCCGGCCTGTCCGTGCTCGATTTCGTCAAGCGCACGTCGATCCTCAAGCTTGGACCGGAGCAGTTGCGTATCTTGGCGCCGGCGGCGATTGCGCTGGCCAAGGCGGAGGGTCTTGACGCGCATGGACGCTCCGTCGCCATACGGTTGAACATGTAGGCGGCGATGTCTGGCCCCGATCAAACCCGCGCCAGGCTGATCGATGTCGAACTCGATGAATCGATCGGCCGGTCAACGCCGGATGTCGAGCATGAACGTGCAGTGGCGATCTTCGACCTGATCGAGGAGAACAGTTTCCAGCCCGTCAATGACAGCGGCGACGGCCCTTACCGGCTGAAACTGTCGCTGGCCGAGCAGCGGCTGGTGTTTGCCGTGGCGCGCGAGGATGGCACCGCCGTCGTCACCCATATCCTGTCGCTGACGCCGCTCCGGCGCATCGTCAAGGATTACTACATGATCTGCGAAAGCTACTACGACGCCATCCGCTCCTCGACGCCGAGCCATATCGAGGCGATCGACATGGGCCGCCGCGGCCTGCACAATGAAGGTTCGCAGACGCTGATGGACCGGCTGTCCGGCAAGATCGACATCGACTTCGATACGGCGCGCCGGCTGTTCACGCTGGTCTGCGTGCTGCACTGGCGGGGCTAGCCCTGTCGCCCGGCGCCCTGCCCCGTTCGATCCTGTTCCTGTGCGGCATGAATGCCGTGCGCTCGCCAATGGCGGAGCAGCTGGCGCGCCGGATGCTGCCCGCCACCGTCTTTGTCGCTTCGGCCGGCGTTCGCGCCGGCGAGCGCGATCCGTTCGTCGATGCGGTGCTGGCCGAAGAAGATCTCACGCTGGGCGAGCGCCACCCAAGGACGATGGACGATCTCGAGGACGACTATTTCGACCTCATCGTCACGCTGGCACCCGAAGCGCACCACGCCGCACTCGAACTCACCCGCTCGCTCGCCGTCGAGGTCGAATATTGGCCGACGCCGGACCCGACCGACGCCGGTGGCACGCGCGAACAGATCATGGCAGCGTACCGGGACGTCCGCGAGCGGCTGAAGGTGCGCATAGGCCGACGTTTCTTGCTTCCAGAGGCAAAAAACGCGACGGATTAAGCGTGTTCACAAGCGGACGATTATCATATAGGTTCCGCCGAAATTCCGGCCAGGGTGCTGGAACTACCATCCAAGCAAAGGTATCGAATGCCGAAGGAAGAAGTCCTCGAGTTTCCGGGTGTCGTGACGGAATTGTTGCCGAACGCGATGTTCCGGGTAAAGCTCGAAAACGAACACGAAATCATCGCCCATACGGCCGGCCGCATGCGCAAGAACCGCATCCGCGTGCTGACCGGCGACAAGGTTCTGGTCGAGATGACGCCATACGACCTGACCAAGGGCCGCATCACCTATCGTTTCAAGTAAGCAAAGCCCGACTGGTCCGCGATGAGCATTTTGCAGAAGCTGGTGCTTGCCTCGGGTTCGCCGCGCCGAATCGAGCTCTTGCAGCAGGCCGGGATCGAGCCGGACCGCGTGCTGCCGGCCGATATCGACGAGACGCCGCTGCGTGCCGAGCATCCGCGCTCGCTGGCCAAGCGGCTGTCGAAGGAAAAGGCCGAAAAGGCGTTTGCGTCACTGAAGACCGAAGCCGACTATGCGCCGGGTTTCGTGCTGGCCGCCGACACGGTGGTTGCCGTCGGGCGGCGCATCCTGCCCAAGGCAGAAACCCTCGACGACGCCGCCAACTGTCTCGGGCTGTTGTCGGGCCGTTCGCATCGGGTCTATTCCGGCATCTGCCTTATCACCCCGGGTGGCAAGCTGCGCCAGCGCCTGGTCGAGACGCGGGTGCGTTTCAAGCGGCTGCCGCGCGAAGAGATCGACGCCTATATCGCCTCGGGCGAATGGCGCGGCAAGGCGGGCGGCTACGCCGTCCAGGGCCTCGCCGGCGCCTTCGTCGTCAAGCTGGTCGGCTCCTACACCAACATCGTCGGGCTGCCGCTGTATGAGACCATCGCGCTGCTGAGCGGCGAAGGCTTCAAGGTGCATGGCGGCTGGCTGGCGGGAACCCGGCTGTGAATTCCGATCCCAAAGTCACGCCCTTGCGCCCAAAGCGCCCCTGTCCCGAATGCGGCAAGCCCTCGGCGCGCGACAGCTTTCCGTTCTGCTCGACGCGCTGCAAGGACATCGACCTCAACCGCTGGCTGAAGGGCGCCTATGTCATCAAGGCCCGCGATGACGAGGAAGAGACGGATCCCGACGCTCCGAAATGAGGTCGTCAGGCGGCCTCGGTCTTGCGCGCCACCCGCGCCCAGCCCGGCAGCCAGTCGCCGTGAGCGGCCAAGAGATCGTCGACCAGTGACCAGATCTGGTCGAGATCGAGTTCGGCCGCGGTGTGCGGATCCATCATCGCCGCGTGGTAGATGTGCTCGCGGTTCTCGGTCATCAGAGCCCGCACCGTCAGTTCCTGCACGTTGATGTTGGTGCGGATCAGCGCGGTCAATTGCGGCGGCAGCTCGCCTATATAGGTCGGCTGGATGCCGGAGGCATCGACCAGGCACGGCACTTCGGCGGCGCAATCCCGAGGCAGCGAGGTGATGCAGCCATTGTTGCGGACATTGCCGTAGATCACCGACGGCTCGCCGGTCCAGACTGAATTCATGATCGAGGAGGCATATTCCCGGGACTGCTCTACCTCGATGCGATCGGCCGAGCGATAGGCTTCAGCCTGCCCCTTCCAGCGCTCGATCTGCTCGATGCAGCGCTTGGGATATTCATCAAGCGGGATGCCGTACTTCTCGATCAGGTCCGGGCGGCCGTCCTTGATGAAATAGGGCGTATATTCGGCAAAATGCTCCGAGCTCTCGGTGACGAAATAGCCGAGCCTGGTCAGCATCTCGTAGCGCACCTTGTTGGCACAGCGCGGGTTCCAGCCGGGCTTGGGCGCGCGGCCTTCGCGATAGGCGCGCACGAGATCTGGGTAGAGGTCGCGGTAGGAACCGTCCGGCTGGCGATGCTCGAACTTCAGATAGAACGCCATGTGGTTGATGCCGGCCGAGCGATAGCGGATCCCTTCGTAGGGAAGGTCGAGGTCTTCAGCCAGCTCCATTGCCGTGCCCTGCACCGAATGGCAGAGGCCGACCTGCCTGATCTCAGGGTATTTCTCTGCTATCGCCCAGGTGTTGATCGCCATCGGGTTGACATATTGCAGCATGATCGCCTGCGGGCAGACGGCGAGCATGTCTTCGCACACCTTCCACAGATGCGGCACGGTCCTTAAGCCCCGCATGATGCCGCCGACGCCGAGCGTGTCGGCGATCGTCTGGCGCAGGCCGTATTTCTTCGGCACCTCGAAGTCAGTGACGGTGCAGGGCTCGTAGCCCCCGATCTGGAAGGCGACGACGACGAAATCGGCGCCGGCCAGCGCCTTGCGCTGATCCGAATGGGTCTCGGTCTTCGCCTTGACGCCAAGCGTCGCGATCAGCTTGTTGACGACAATGGCGCTCTCTTCCAGCCGCTGCGGATTGATGTCCATCAGCGCGATCGTCGCGCCGGACAGCGACGGGCGCTGCAGCACGTCGCCGACAATGTTCTTCATGAACACCGTCGAGCCGGCGCCGATGAACGTGATCTTGGGATTTCTTGCCATGCTAACCTCCGGCATATGTTCAGGCCACATCGAAAGCGGCCCTGACGAGCCGTTCGGTGTAAGCGGTCTTGGGATTGGACAGGACGTCGTCGACGGGGCCCTGCTCGACGATCTTGCCGTTCTGCATGACGATCACGCGATGGCATAGCGCGCGCACCACCTTGAGGTCGTGCGAGATGAAGAGGTAGCTGAGGCCGCGCTCGTCCTGCAGCTTGCGCAGGAGGTCGATGATCTGCGCCTGGACGGAGAGGTCCAGCGCCGATGTCGGCTCGTCGAGCAGGATGAATTCTGGTTCGAGCGCTATGGCGCGGGCGATCGCGATCCGTTGTCGCTGGCCGCCGGAGAATTCGTGCGGAAACCGCGACAGAATATCGCCCGGCATGCCGGCGCTGACCAGCGCGTCGCGCACCCGTTCGACCCGCTCGCGCCGCGTCGCCCCTATGCTGTTGACGATCAGCCCTTCCTCGATGATCTGGCCGATCGTCATGCGCGGGTTGAGCGAGGAGAACGGATCCTGGAAGACGATCTGCATGCGCGAGCGCAACGGCCGCATCTCGGCCCGCGACAGGCCGTGGATCGGCTTGCCGTCGAAACGGATCTCGCCGCGCTTGGCGTCGATCAACCGGAGCAGGGCCTGGCCGAAGGTGGTCTTGCCGGAGCCGGACTCGCCGACCAGCCCCAGCGTCTCATGACGACAGAGTTTCAGGCTGAGATCGTCGACGGCGACCAATTCGCGCCAGTCGGGTTTCAGAAAGGTGCCGTGGCGCAGCATGAATGAGACGCGCACGCCGCTGGCCTCGAGAATGGTGCCACAACCCTCCGGCAGCGGCTTCGGCTGCCCGTGCGGCTCTGAAGCCAGCAGCCGCCTCGTATAGGGATGCCGCGGATCGCCGAACAGCCGTTCGGTGGCGTTGTGCTCGCACATTTCGCCATGCTGCATGACATAGACGTAGTCGGAGAACTGGCGCACCACGGTGAGGTCGTGGGTGATCAGGATCACCGCCATGCGCAGCTCTTTCTGCAGGCTGCGGATCAGGTTCAGGATCTGCGCCTGGACGGTGACATCGAGCGCCGTGGTCGGCTCATCGGCGATCAGCACGTCGGGATTGTTGGCCAGCGCCATGGCGATCATCACCCGCTGGCGTTGCCCGCCCGAGAGCTGATGCGGGTATTGTCTGAGCCGCGCGGCAGGATCGGGAATCTGCACGTGCTGCAGAAGTTCGAGCGCTCGCGCCCAAGCCTGTTTGCGGCTGACCTTACGATGCACCCGGATCGCCTCGACGATCTGGCTGCCGACCGTATAGATCGGGTTGAGCGAACTCATCGGCTCCTGGAAGATCATCGAGATGCGGTTGCCGCGCAGCTTGCGCCGGGCGCTCTCGGGAAATTTCAGGATGTTTTGCCCGTCATAACAGACGCTCGAGCCGGGCGACACCGTGGCGCGCCGTGACAGCAGGCCCATGACGGTGCGCGCCGTCACCGACTTGCCCGAACCGGATTCGCCGACGATGGCGATCGTCTCGCCGCGATAGAGCTGGAACGAGATGTCCTTGACCGCTTCGACGACGCCATGCTCCACCTTGAAGGCCACGGCGACGTTGCGGGCATCGATGATCGGCTGGTCCTGGCGTCCATCATGGTCGTGACGGACGATCGGTGCGAAGGATTCGGCGAGCGCGACGGACATCTCAGCACCTCAATAAGGGTCGACGGCGTCGCGCAGGCCGTCGCCCAGCGCGTTGAAGGCAAAGACGGTGACCAGCACAAAACCGACCGGCGACAGGATCCAGGGATAGGTGCCGATGACGGAATAGGTCGCGGTGTCCTGAAGCATCAGGCCCCACGAGATCAGCGGCGGCTTGACGGCGAAGCCGAGGAAACCGAGGAAGGATTCGAGCAGCACCACGGTCGGGATCGCCAGCGTCACGGCGACGATCACATGGCTCATCACATTGGGGAAGATGTGCTGCATGATGATGCGCCGGTCGGTGGCGCCGACCGCCATGGCGGCGCGCACATACTCGATCCGCGCCAGCGCCAGCGTCTTGCCGCGCACTTCGCGCGACATCTGCGCCCAGCCCAAGGCCGACATGACGATGATGACGAAAGCGAGGAAGACGTTGGTGGGAGCGGTGACCGGGATCAGTGTCGTCAGCGCCAGATAGAGCGGCAGCTGCGGGAAGGCGAGCACCAGTTCGACGAAGCGCTGCATCCAGACATCGAACCTGCCGCCGAAATAGCCGGAAACCATGCCGACGGTGGTGCCGATGACGGTGATGATGAAGACGACCGTCAGGGCGATCATCAGCGAGACGCGCGAGCCGTGGATGGCGCGCGACAGCACGTCACGGCCGAACTTGTCGGTGCCTAGGAAATGCACCGGCTGGCCGTCCAGCGAGCCGAACAGATGCCGGTCCGCCGGCAGCAGCCCAAACAGCTTGTAGGGCGCGCCATGCACGAAGAAACCGAGCAGCCTAGGATGATCATAGTCGGGGCCGACGACGGGCTGGAAAGTGACCGGATCGAGGTCCGCCGAATCGGCCAGCGCATAGACCCTCGGCCGTGCGGTGAAACCGCCGTCTCTGTCATGGAAGCTTGGCACCTGCGGCGGAGCGAAGCCGACATCCGTGACCTTCGGGTCCATTGGCGCGATGAATTCGGCGAATACGGCCATCACCAGCAGCAGCACGACGAGCCAGAGCCCGGCCATGCCGGTCCAGGAGCGCTTCAGCCGGCGCCAGACAAGCGCCATGTAGCTTTCGTTGCCATGCGCCGGTTCGGCGACGATGGGCCCTTCGGCAGGCAGCGGTGGAGGGGATGGATCGCGCGCCAGCATCTCAACGCTCCCCGAACTGGCGCACGCGCGGATCGAGCAGCACGAGCAGCATGTCGGCGATGATGTTGCCGACGATGAGCGTCGCCGACAGGACCATCATGAAGGTGGCGGTGACATAGACGTCGCCGACAGCCATGGAGCCGACGATCGCCGGGCCGACGGTCGGCAGTGCGAAGATGATCGCCGTCTCGATCTCGCCGGTCAGCATATAGGGCAGCACCACGCCCTGATACATGATGAGCGGATGCAGCGCGTTGGGCACGGCGTGGCGCATGACGACGGCAGCACCCGTCAGCCCCTTGGCCCTTGCCGTCTCGACATATTGCGCGTTCAGCGTATCGAGCAGATTGCCGCGCATGACGCGCATATTGTAGGCGAGGCCGCCGAAAGTGGCGATCGCCACCACCGGCCAGACATGTTTGTCGAGGTCGACGAATTTGGCCCACGACCACGGCGCACCACCATATTGCGGCGAGAAGAATGAGCCGATCTCAGACACGTTGAACTGGAAGACCAGGAGATAGACGATGATCAGCGCCATCAGGAAGCGCGGCACCGTCATGCCGAGGAAGGAGATGGCCGACAGTGTCGAGTCGATCCAGGTGTATTGCCTTGTCGCCGCCCATATGCCGAATGTGATGCCCAGCACCGAGGCCAGCAGATGGCAGACCAGCGCCAGAAGGAGCGTGCGCGGCAGGCGCTCTCCGACCACATCGGCGACCGGTTTGTTGTAGTACAGGCTGTAGCCGAAATCGCCGCGGGTGACGATGCCGACGATCCAGTTGAGATACTGCACGGGCAGCGGCTTATCGAGGCCATGCTCGATGCGATAGGCCTTTGCCTGCGCGTCGGCCTCGGCAAAGGAAGCTCCACCCTGGTTGATCGCCTGCGAGCGGATGTAGTCGGCATAGTCACCCGGCGGCGCCTGGATGATGGCAAAGGTGGCCAGGCTCAAGATGGCGAGGACCGGGATTGCCGACGCTATGCGCGTGAGCAGGAATCGCAGCATGGACGGTTCATTTCCTTGTCTCGCCGATCGCGCCCTTGGTTGCGTCCGGAGGTTGGTTTGTCCGGCCGCGCCAGCGGCGCGGCCGGAGGTCTCTCAGTCAGGGAGGTAAACCTAATTCATCAGCCCCTTCTCTCCGGGTTTGCCGGGCAGCTCATCGGGGAACAATTCATATTTCGCCTGCTTGTCTGCGGCGACAAATACCCGTTCGCGGATGATCGAATCCTCGGCCCAGTTGAACATGAAGATCGGCGTGCCCTGCGGAATGTTCGAGAATCGCTTATTGACGATCAGCGCGCCGGGATATTCCGTCAGGCCGACATTGTAGACGTGCTCCGTCGAGATCTTCTGGAATTGTTTCATCAAGCTGGCGCGCTGGTCATTGTCCTGCGTGGAGACGAACTTGTTGACGATGTCGACGAGGTCCTTTTCGAACGGCATCACATCGACCTCGCCATTTTCCGGCGCACGATGGTCCCAGCTGGTGCGCGGGCCGACAGGGGCAAGCTGCACGGTGTTCTGCACCACCGAGGTCAGTTCCTGTTCGTTGCGCCGGACCAGCCAATCGAAGCGGCCGGAGTATTGCGAAGCGTCCCGCTGGGTGCCGTTGAGGCCGTTGAGCACGACCCGCAGCCCGAGCTTTTCCATCTGGGCGACGACGCCTTCGGCAAGGCTTTTGTCGGTCGTGTAGTCGTTGTTGACCAGCATCACGATCTCGACATTCTTGCCGCCGGCGGTGCCGGAAGGGAAATTCACGAAGCCGTCGCCGTCCGTATCCTTGAGGCCGGCCTTGGCGAGTTCAGCCTTGGCGCCATCGAGGTCGAAGGGGTAGTAGACCGTCGAATTGCGGTCGTAGAAGCTGGTTCCTGACGACAAGCCGCCGGGATAGATGGCGGTGAACGGCCCCTTGACCAGCGAGTCGCCGAGCGCCTTGCGGTCGAGCGCCATGGTGACGGCCTTGCGGAAATCCTCGTTGCGGTTCAGCTCGCGGATCGCCTGGCCGCGTTCGTCCGGATTGCCCCAGCCATTGGCGGAAAAATTAAAGCGCAGATTGTAGCCGATGAGCCGCGGGCCGAAAGCAAGACGGGCAGGCGCGTTCGCCTCCGCCGCACGCTTCAGCGAGGCGACGAAGTTTTCCGGCTGCTCCAGATTGGAAAAATCAGCCGCGCCGGCCACCGCCTGGACGTCGCGATCGGCCCAGGTCGACAGCTTGTAGTGCAGTTCGTTGAGATAGGGCAGTTGATTGCCCTTTTCGTCGACCTTCCAGTAATAGGGATTTCGGCGCATGACGATGATGTCGTCCGGCCGGTATTCGACCGGGACCCAGCCGCCCATCACCGGCATGTTCATGAATTCCGGCGGGAAGGCATTTTTGAACTGGTCATAGGTGTTCTTCGAATATTTCGGATGCTGCGGCTTCAGGATGTGCGCGGGACCAGGACAGAAGGTGCCGTAGGCCATGGCATACAGGTACTGCTTCGGGAAGGCGTCCTTGAAGGTCCATTCGACGGTGTAGTCGTCGATCTTCTTCAACGTCGTGCCGACGCCGAAGGTTTCCGGCGTGGCGCCGTTC
>NZ_RZPL01000159.1:0-9309 GCF_004022805.1 Mesorhizobium sp. M7A.F.Ca.CA.002.04.1.1
ATGGAACGGATGATTTCGCCGCCCGGACAGCTATGAGTTGGTTTTGCTGTCGCCCGGCGGCGGCGACGTTGAAAGCTCCTCTGGCCTGAAGCTTCTCACCAGACCTCTGCGCGACGGCCCTTTCGACACCGTCATCGTATCGGGCGGCGAAATCATCCGTTCCATCGAGGCGATGGACGAGATCGTCGCCTGGTTGAGGCGCGTGCCGGCGCGGCGCACCACCAGCGTCTGCACCGGCGCGTACCTGCTGGCACGGGCGGGATTGCTCGACGGCCGCCGCGCCACCACGCACTGGGCCAGCAGTCACGACTTCCACCGCCGCTACCCGAAGGTCAGGCTGGATGCCGAGCGTATTTTCATCAGGGATGGCGACATCTGGACGTCGGCCGGCATCTCGGCCGGAATAGACCTGGCGCTTGCCCTCGTCGAAGATGACCTTGGCGCTGAAGTGGCGCGCCGCACCGCACAGCAGATAGTCATGCACCAGCGCCGGCCGGGCGGCCAGTCGCAATTCTCGGCCTTCGTCGAACTGGGCGGGCGAACCGGCCGCTTCGCCGCGCTGATCGAGTGGGTGCGGGCAAACCTGGCCGAACCGCTGACCGTCGAATGCCTGGCCGATCACGCGGCCATGAGTCCCCGCAACTTCGCCCGCGCCTTCACGTCCGAGACCGGCGTCACGCCGGCAAAGGCGGTAGAGCGCATGCGCCTCGATACGGCCCGCACGGCGATCGAGACCAGCCATCTCCCGCTTGAGCGCATCGCCGAAGCCGCCGGTTTTGGCGATCCCGGACGCATGCGGCGTGCCTTCCTGCGTACCCTTGGCCAGCCGCCGCAGGCGTTTCGGACGGCCGCCGAACACAGGGGGCTTCAGTGGGGCAGCCAAGCAGCGGCTCTGCCGGCTTAAACGCCGTTCCGGTCCAAAAGCGGACAAAACCGAATGAGCGCACTTGATCCAGACCGAAGTTTCACGAAAATCATTCCAAAGCCGGTTGCTGCCATTCAGTGCGCCACTTTCGGCCTGTTGGACTGGATATTGCGGCGCCTGGCCCAATCGCCGCAGACGACGAACCGGATAGCCATTATGAGGAGACTGTTTATAACGGTCGCTGAAATCGCGATGACCAAGGGGAGACGATGCGCTACATACGTCCGCTTTCAATAGAAGATGCCGTTGGCCAGTTGGCCGGGTCGGCTGGTACGGCCGCCATCCTCGCCGGAGGCAGCGACCTCCTGGTCAGGATGAAGGGCGGCTTTGCCGAACCAGAGTTGATCGTCGACATCAAGGCGATCGATGGCTTGAGCGAGATCCGGGAAACGGCTGAAGGCTTCAGCATCGGCGCCGCGGTCCCTTGCGCCGTCCTGGGAGAGAACACCGCCCTCAAGAAGGCATGGCCTGGTGTCGTCGAGGCGGCCAAGCTGATCGGCTCCAAGCAGGTGCAGGGCCGCTGCACCATCGTGGGCAATCTCTGCAACGCATCGCCGGCCGCCGACAGCGTGCCGGCGCTGGTTGCCGCCGGCGCCAGGGCAGTGGTCGTCGGGCCGGCGGGCCGGCGCACGATCCCCGTGCAGAGCGTGCCGACCGCGCCGGGCAAGACGTCGCTGGCCAAAGGCGAGATCATCGAGGCGATCCTGCTCGACAAGCGCGAGCCGCGGTCTGGCGATGCCTATCTGCGTTTCATTCCACGCACCGAGATGGACATCGCGGTGGTCAGCGCCGGGGTGAACCTGACGCTCGACGAGCACGGTGTCGTCAAATCGGCCCGCGTGGCGCTGGGCGCCGTGGCGGCGACGGTGCTTCTGGTCGAAGAGGCCGCGGAGGTGCTCGTCGGCTCCAGGCTGGAAGAGGCGACGCTGGAGCGGCTCGCCAAGGTCTGCGCGGGGGCCTGTCGTCCCATCGACGACAAGCGCGGCACTATCGAATTCAGACGAAAAGTTGCGGGTGTGCTGGCCCAGCGGGCCGCCACATCAGCCTATGCACGTGCAGGAGGCAAATGATGGCTGGAATTGCAGTTTCAACGACAATCAACGGCGATGCTGTCGAGTATCTGTGCCAGCCCGACGAGACGCTGCTCGACGTCCTGCGCGATCGGCTGGGGCTGACGGGCGCCAAGGAAGGCTGCGGCACCGGCGACTGCGGCGCCTGCTCGATCATCCTCGATGACCGGTTGGTGTGCTCATGCCTGGTGCTCGGCGCCGAGGCTGAAGGCCGTCGCGTCGAGACCATCGAGGGCATGGCGCATGGCGATACGCTGCACCCGCTGCAGCAGAAATTCCTCGAGCACGCCGCATTGCAATGCGGCATCTGCACTCCGGGCTTCCTGATCGCGGCCAAGGACCTCCTGGCCAAGAACCCCGACCCGACCGAGGAGGAAATCCGCTTCGGCCTTGCCGGGAACCTCTGCCGCTGCACCGGTTACGACAAGATCGTGCGCGCCGTCCAGGATGCGGCCATCGTGATGAAGGGAGCCTGAGATGAATTTCGATCCACGTTTTTCCGGACGTAAATTCGCCTCCGTCGGCACACGTCCGATCCGTCCCGACGGCATCGACAAGGTGACGGGCCGCGCGCGCTACGGCGCCGACTTCAACATGGCCGGCCAGCTGGTCGGGCGCGTTCTGAGAAGCCCGCACGCCCACGCCAGGATCGTCAAGATCGACACGTCGAAAGCGGAAAAGCTCGCCGGCGTCAAGGCGGTGATCACCGCGGCCGACCTGCCCGACCTCACCGATGGCGATGCCGCCATGTACGACGTCCTCGACAATTGCATGGCGCGCACGAAGGCGCTCTATGACGGCCACGCGGTGGCCGCGGTCGCCGCGATCGACGCCCGCACCGCCAGGCAGGCGCTGAAGCTCATCGAGATCGAGTACGAGCTTTTGTCGCACGTCACCGATGTCGACGAGGCGGCGAAGCACACGGCGCCCTTGATCAATGATGCCATCTTCACCGAGGGCCTTGAGGAAAAGCCGGTAAAACCCTCCAACGTCACCAAGCGCAGCCAGTTTGGCCATGGCGATGTCCATCAGGGTTTCGGGCACGCCGACTTCATCGTCGAGCGCTCCTTCAAGACCGAGCAGACGCACCAGGGCTATATCGAGCCGCATGCCTGCGTGGCGAATTTCAGCTCCGACGGCACCGCCGACCTCTGGGTGTGCACGCAGGGCCATTTCGTCTACCGCCAGCACTGCGCCCAGCTGCTTGGCATGGAAGCCTCGAAACTGCGCGTCACCTCCTCGGAGATCGGCGGCGGTTTTGGCGGCAAGACCCATGTCTGGGCCGAGCCGGTGGCGCTGGCGCTGTCGCGCAAGGCAGGACGGCCGGTGAAGCTGGTGATGACCCGCGACGAGGTGTTCCGCGCCTCGGGCCCGACCAGCGCCACCTCGATCGACGTCAAGATCGGCGCCCGCAAGGACGGCACCATCACCGCCGCCGAAGCGACGCTGCGCTACAGCTGCGGCCCGTATGCCGGCTCCTGGGCCGAGATCGGCGCCATGACCGCGTTCGCCTGCTACAAGCTCGATAACGTCAAGACGGTCGGCTACGAAGTGCTGGTCAACCGGCCGAAGACCGCGGCCTATCGCGCGCCTTCCGCACCCATGGCAGCCTTCGCGGTGGAAAGCGCCGTCGACGAGCTGGCCAAGAAGATCGGCATGGACCCGGTCGACTTCCGGATCAAAAACGCCGCGCAGGAAGGCACACGGTCCTCCTACGGTCCGGTCTACGGCCCGATCGGCATCGGCCCGACGCTCGAGGCGGTGAAGAGCCATCCGCACATGAAGGCGCCGCTGGGCAAGAACCAGGGCCGCGGCATGGCTTGCGGCTTCTGGTTCAACTTCGGCGGCCAGACCTGCACCGACCTCAACATCGGCATGGACGGCTCGGTCTCGCTTGCCGTCGGCACGGTCGACGTCGGTGGTTCGCGCGCGTCGCTGTCGCTGGTGGCGGCGGAGGAACTCGGCATCGACTATTCCCAGGTCAAGGCGATCGTCGCCGACACGTCCAGCCTCGGCTACAACGACATGACGGACGGCAGCCGCGGCACCTTCTCGTCTTCCATGGCAACGATCTCGGCCGCCCGCAATGCGATCAAGATCCTGCGCGAGCGCGCCGCGCAGATGTGGGACATTGCCGTCGACGACGTGGTCTGGGAGAAGGGCCACGCGATCGCCAAGGGCGAGAAGCACGGCAATCTCGGCAAGCTGTCGCTGAAGGAGATCGCGGTCGAGTCGGGCAAGACCGGCGGGCCGATCGCCGGCCACAGCGAGCTCGTCGCCGATGGCGCCGGCGTCTCCTTCGCCACCCATATCTGCGATATCGAGGTCGATCCCGATACCGGCGCCGCCAGGGTCATCCGCTACACGGTCGTGCAGGATGCCGGCAAGGCGGTGCACCCGACCTATGTCGAGGGCCAATACCAGGGTGGTGCCGCGCAAGGCATCGGCTGGGCGCTCAACGAGGAGTATATCTACGGCAAGGACGGGCGGCTGCAGAACGCCGGCTTCCTCGATTACCGCATCCCGGTCTGCTCGGACCTGCCGATGATCGACACCCAGATCCTCGAAATCCCCAACCCCAACCACCCTTACGGGGTGCGCGGCGTCGGCGAGACGTCGATCGTGCCGCCGCTGGCGGCGATCGCCAATGCGGTGTCGAATGCCGCGGGCGTGCGCATGACGCACATCCCGATGTCGCCGCCGCGCATCCTTGCCGCGATCGAGGCGGAACGGGAATGGTCGAAGTAACGCTCTGGGGCTCGCTCGCCGCGACCGCCGGAGGCAACAGCAAGGTCGAGATCGAGGCCAAGGACATAAGGGAGCTGTTCAGGAAGCTGGCTGAACAGTATCCCGGCCTCGAGCCCTTGATCGACAAGGGCATCGCCGTTGCGATCGACGGGACGATCTATCGCGATACGTGGTCGAAGAAGCTGCCGGAGGGGGCGGAGATTTTTCTGCTGCCGCGATTGGCGGGGGGATAGGCGGACACATGGCAGGGTAAAAGGTGCACTGTCACCGTAATTCCCGTAATTCTAAGAAGGCCAAAAACCGCTGTTGGATTCGACCGGGAGGAGGGTCTGATTTGCGCCCCATGCCGGTCATCGCCACGGCTCATCGCCTCTTCTCACGAGCGGACATCTTCGCGACTAGGCTGAAGCTCGCTCGGCGCCGAGAACCCGCAGCGGAATGTCATGGACTCGATGGTCGGCCCTCTCATCTTTCCGTCCGCCCACCGCATATGCGCGACGTCGAAAACCCCGGGAAGGATTGCGTTGGAGCGGCGCTGATCAGACTGGTTGCGCCTCTTCAGTGTGGCGTGCGTTCCAATGGCGCAGCAGGACCGGGACCAAAAGCGCCACGCCGAGTAGCGAGGAATAGAGTTCGGGTGCCACCAGAAGCAGGGCGGCGAACACGAGCAGCACGTTTTCCCATGGGCGTGTGCGCACCAGAAGATAGCGCGATAGCGCGGCGCCCAGGCAGGTGATGCCCAGCACGCAGCCGAAAAAGGCGAGGAAGAAGTTCGGCCAGGTGAAATCCTTCGTCACCAGCAGCAGGGACGGTGAGAAGACGAACACGAAAGGAACCAGTGCCTTACCCATCCCCAGCCGGAAGGCGGTGTTGCCGGTCTTGAACGGGTCCGCCCCCGCCATGCCAGCGGCGGCGTACGCCGCCAGCGCCACCGGTGGCGTGATGTCCGCCAGCACTCCGTAATAGAACACGAAGAAGTGAGCGACGATCGGCTCGGTGCCGAGCATGACAAGCGCCGGCGCCGCGATCGTCACCATAATGATGTAGTTCGCGGTCGTCGGGATGCCGCAGCCCATCAGGATGCAGACGACGCCAGTCATGATCAAGGTGAACAATAGGGTCAGGCCCTGGGCCGAGAAGATCGCCTCGGGGATGAAGGTGCCGAAGAGAAGGGAAAGGTGTCCGGCCGTCGATGTGACGATGTAGGACAGCTTGAAGCCCACTCCGGTCAGGGTGACGACGCCCACGACGATGCCGACGGTTGCGGCAGCGGCTCCGACTGCGAGCGCATATTTGGCGCCGTCGCGCAGACACGTCACGATGTCGGCGACCGACATGCGCCGGCGCGGATTGAGCAAGCCGACGAGAATACACAAGGTGATGCCCCAGAAGGCGGCCATGTAGGGCGTGTAGCCCGAGAGCAGCACGCCGATAAGAACGACGAGCGGGATGATCGTCGGCCAGTCCCGCTTCAGCGCCTCGACGACATCGGGCATCTCGTCCGGCCTGAGCCCCCTGAGGCCGGTTCGCTTGGCCTCGAAATGCACCTGCATGAACACGCCAAAGAAGTGCATGAAGGCGGGCACGATGGCGGCAAGGATGATGGTCGTGTAGGGCAGTTCGAGAAATTCGATCATCAGGAAGGCCGCTGCGCCCATGATCGGCGGCGTCACCTGACCGCCGGTCGAGGACGCCGCTTCCACCGCTGCGGCGAAATGTTTCTTGTAGCCGAGCTTGATCATCGCCGGGATGGTCAGCGAGCCGACGGTAACGGTGTTGGCGACCGACGAGCCGGAAATCATGCCGAACAGCGCCGAGCCGAAGATCGACACCTTGGCGGGACCCCCGGCGTAGCGGCCGGCGACCCACGCCGCACAGTCGAGGAAGAGCTGGCCGAGGCCAATGCGGGTGGCGAAGACGCCGAACAACACGAAGTGGAAGACGTAGGTGGCGACGACGCCGAGCGCGATGCCGTAGATGCCCTGCGTCGTCAGATAAAGGTGATCGATGAGCTGGGAGACGGACGCGCCGGGGTGCACCAGAATGCTCGGCATGTACCGCCCCAACAGCGCGTAGGCCATGAAGACGACGGCGATGATGGGCAGCGGGATGCCGACGGAGCGGCGCGTCGCCTCCAGCAGAAGCAGGATGAGGATAAGGCCGAACACCACGTCGAGCGCCGTGGGATTGCCGACGCGGAAGGCAAGGTCGTCGAGCGGGATCATAGGCACGTGCATGACGACGACGACCGCAGCGATCGCCAGCAGCCAGTCGAAAAGGGGTATGCCGAGCGGCCGCAGGAGGCTGGACCGCGCGGGCTGGTCGTAGCTTTTCTTCACCAGCGGGAAGACGAGGAAGATCAGCGCCAGCACCATCGACAGGTGGATGCCCCGGTGCAGCATTTCCTGCAGCAGGCCGAAACCGGCGGTGTAGTAGTGAAACAGTGACAGCGCCACCAGGAGGAAGCCGACCAGCCAGCCCGCGACACGGGTCAGTGGCCGGAAGCGGATTTCGGAGTCGAATTTCTCCTCCAGTTCGCGAGCGCTCTCCTCATCGAACTCCATTGCGGAAAGCTTGATCTTGTCGTCATCGCTCATGGCCGGTTCCGTGTCCTGAATTTCCAGACAAAAGAGGCGGAAAGCATCCCTTCCGCCTCGTTGTTGTCAGCCGGTCCAAATGCCTCTTATTTCAGGGTGCCGACTTCCTTGTAGAATTTCTCTGCGCCGGGATGAAACGGAATGCCAGCGCTGGTAACCGCGTTCTGGAGCGTGATCAGCTTGCCCTTGGCGTGGCCTGCCTGCAGGGCCTTTTGGGTTTCGTCGCTGTAAAGCGACTTGACGATCTTGTAGACGAGGTCGTCGGTCTGCTTGGCGCTGGTCACCCATTGAGCGGCGACGGAAATGGTCTTGGTTTCGCCGACATTTTTGTAGGTGCCTTCCGGCACGGTATCGGTGGAGAAGAACTTCTGCTCGGACAGCAGCTTGTCGGCCTCGGGGCCGGTGATCGGCACCAGCGTGATGTTGTTGGTGGTGGCAAGCTCAACGATTGCGCCGGTCGGATAACCACCGACGAAGAAATAAGCGTCCATGGCGCCATCCTGCAGCCGCTCTCCGGCCGGGCCAGGCTTGAGATATTCGGGCTGCACGTCCTTTTCAGCCAGACCGTAAGCGCCAAGCACAAGTCGCGCATCGACGATGGTGCCGGAGCCCGGCTCGTCAAGAGAGACGCGTTTGCCCTTGAGATCCGCCACCGACTTAATGCCGGCGTCGGCACGCGCGACCAAATGGATCGTCTCGGGATAAAGCGTCGCGATGAGGCGCAGGTCGTCAACCTTGGGCTTGCCCTCATAGAGGCCGGTGCCCGAATGCGCCCAGTAGGCGACGTCGGATTGCGTGAAGCCCGATTCGGACGCGCCCGACTGGATGGCGCTGATGTTGGCCACCGAACCGTTGGAGGACGTGGCGGTGGCGACCAAGCCTTCGACGCCGGCCGCCCCGGTTGCCGAGATGGCGTTGGCGATCAGGCCGCCCACCGGATAGTAGGTACCGGACGTTCCGCCCGTGCCGATGCGGAAAAACGCCTGCTGCGCGCGTGCCGGCGAAAATCCGGCCGCAGCCAAAGCCAGAGCGCCCGCGCCTATGGAAAAGGTGCGGCGGTTGATCGAAATAGTCATGCTACCTCCCAGTCTAAAAACCGGCAGGATGTTGCAGCGGCCAAGGTGTTGTCAACCTGTACACGCTTTTTGAGAGCGGATCGGTCCTCGCGGGCTGGCCGTGGCGCATCCTCAATAGGTGCAAATTTTGAAGAAGCACCAAAATTCGATCTGAGCCTTTATCATTGGTTGAACGGCAGTAGTTCGCATCCTTGCGCCAAAGCTGCCTGTCTGAATTCGGCCCAAAAGCAGCCATTCACCTCAACCCGCCCCTATCTCTCCTCCACAATCCTCAAATAAACCGCCGTCACGAACAGCACGATCAGCCCGACAAGATCCGCCTTGCCCCTTCCGGCATCTGCAGGATCGTCAGCACGGTCAGGATCAGGGCGCCGAGGATGGTGCCGGTGTAGACACCGCGGCCGCCGAAGATCGAGGTGCCGCCAATGACGGCGGCCACCCCGGCGCCTTCTGCCGGAAGGCGCGGCAGGCTATGGATACTTGGTCGGCGGTACGGCAGGGTTCAAATCGCCCTGCAGTTCCTTCGGCAGCGGCAGGCTTGAGCATTGCAGGTGCACTTCGCGGGCGAACAGCTTTCGTTGCTTCTGCTCATGCTCCTTGATGGCTGCGACGAGCCCCATCGAGTATGGACCAAGCAGGACGCCGAAACCCCATCCCGGATGCTCTTTCTCGCGAGCCTCGTAATCCGAAGCCGCCCTGCGGGCCTGCTGGCATGCCGGGGAGGCCCATTTCTGGTCCTGCTGCGAAAGCGACGCCTCATAGTCGACCGGGGAGGTCGCGCACCCAGCCACTGCCGCAGTCAATGCGAGGCAGATTGCGTTTCTCATCCGAAGCCTCTCCTAAGCCTTGTGAAGGGCCTGCATAGACCTGTTCATCCCACAAGGCGATAGCTG
>NZ_RZPL01000015.1:0-20604 GCF_004022805.1 Mesorhizobium sp. M7A.F.Ca.CA.002.04.1.1
GTCGGGGTGCATGTGGGTGTTGACCAGGAAGCGAACCGGCTTTGCGGTTACCTTTCCGATCGCGGCGAGAAAGGCGTGCGCCTCGATCAGGCTGCCACCGCTGTCGATGACGGCAACCGCATCGGTACCGATGACGGCGCCCAGATTGCAGATCGCACCGTCGTTGGCGGCGGTCATCAATTCATCCGTGCCCTGGAAGGCGAAGACGCCGTCGGCGATCTGCCTGAGCGAGAATCCCAGGTTGCCAGCCGCGGCTCGTCCGAGGCAGCACGGCATCAAGGCGGCGCTGGCGGCGGTACAGGCGAAGCCACTCACAAGCCTGCGTCTTAGCCGATCGATCGACATGAAGGCCTCCGATATGCATTTCACCTGCAGGCGATCAGGTGACGTCCGGAAATCTATGATGGAACGACCGCAGAAGGTCGCTCATCACCTGCGAATTGCGATGTTGCCGTGGCAACCGTACGTCGAACACGCCGAGCACATGGGTTGGCCGCGGCGCGAGCACGATGATGCGGTCCGAGAGCATCAGTGCCTCGCGTAGATTGTGGGTCACCATCAAGGCGGTCGTGGGCCGTGCCGACCACACGGTCAAAAGCAGATGCCGAAGCCGCTCGGCGGTCTGTTCGTCGAGCGAGACAAAGGGTTCGTCCAGGAAAAGCACCGCCGGCTCCGTGGCGAAAGCCCTGGCAAGTGCTGCCCTGCGCGCAAGGCCGAGCGACAGTTCGGCAGGATAGAGCGAGCGCATGGCCGCGAGGCCGAGCGTGTCGAACAGCCCGTCGAGATTTTTCGCCCTCAAGCTTTTCGGCAACGCCAGCCTGACATTCTGCTCCACCGTTCGCCACGGCAGCAGGGTCGGTTCCTGGAATACGGCGGCGATGCGGTTCGAACCTCCTTGCGGCAACTGGAAGGAGCCGGAAAAGTCTTTGTCCAAGCCAAGCAGGATACGCAGCGTCGTGGTCTTGCCGCAGCCCGACGGTCCAAGCAAGCAGGCGAATTCGCCTTGCCGGACCTCGAAGGAAAGGTCCTGAAGCGCCGTGATCGAGACGCCTCGCGCGGACCTGAAGGTCTTTTCGGCGATGTCGACCTTAAGCGGGACGACGGCGCCAACGGGTTGCATGTCGTTCAACGGGCTGCACCAGGAGAAGTTCAATGACAAGCATCACCGCCACGAAAGCCAGCGTGTAGGCAAGAATGGCGGCGACATCGAAAAGCTGGAAATAGAGATGGATCTGGAAGCCGACACCGTTCGAGCGGCCGAGCAGTTCGACGACCAGGACGATCTTCCAGATGAGGGCGATGCCGGATCGCGACGCGGCGGCAAGATAGGGCTGCAATTGCGGCAGCAGGATATGGCGGATGCGATCAAGGCGGCCGAAGCGATAGACGGTGGCCATCTCGGCATAACTTGGATCAAGCGTCCTGGCGCCTTCACGCATCGTCACCACGACATTCGGGATCTTGTTCACCGCCACCGCGCCGATCGCCGCCGCCTCGTTGAGGCCGAACCAGATGTAGCCGAGGACGATGACCACCAGCGCCGGGATGTTGAGGAACAGGATCACCCACGGGTTGAAAAAACGGTCGACGCGACGATAGCTGCCGAGCAAAACGCCGATGACGGATCCGATGATCATTGCGACGATATATGCTGCGGCGACCCGGCCGAGGGTCACGCCGAGATGGTAAAAGAGGTCGCCGCTCGCAGCCTCCCTGAGAAGCACCTGCCAGACCTGCCCAGGTCCTGGAAAGGCACGGCTTGGCCAGACGCCTGCCGCAAGGTTCCACAGCAGGCAAAGCCCGAGCAGGGAAACCGCTACGGTCAGCGCGGGCGCCAGTGCCGTCGCCAGGCTGCGTCGGCCGGACATGCTCGGCGGGGCATCACGCGTGCCGTCGGTTTCCGATGCGGTCATTTCCAGGGTTCCTGCCAGAATGTGCCGGGCGCCATCTCCGCCGCGCTGCCGACCAGCTTCGCGCCGCCGATCGCCGCCAGCACATGGTATAGCCTGCCGGCGTCAGCCGCTTCCTCGGCGACCGACCGTCTGGGAATGCCCTGACGATAGCGATCGCGCAGTTTTTCCAGTTCCTTGCCTTCCGCGCGAATGATCGGCGCCAGACGCAGCCATTCGTCATCGGATCTGGCCAGCAAGTCTTTGGCTTGCGCGGACGCCCTCACGAACCCCCTGACGGCATCGGGGTTCTCGTTCGCCCATTGGTCATGGAAGACGTAACCGAGCGCCGACACGGGTCCCAGAGCCCCAAGCGTCTTTGCCGCGTCATTCACGCCGATCAATCGACGGAAGCCATTGGCCTCGAGACGGGCGCAAAAATGCCAGAAATTCAGCACTGCATCGAGTTCGCCCTGTATCGCCTTTTCCGAAATCAGCGGCGGCGCGCCAAAGACGATGTCGCTGGTTGCCGACAGGTCGACGCCGAGATCGCGTCTGGTCAGCGCTTGTATCAGCAGCCAACTCTTGTCGAGCGGGCCGCCGGCGACGCCGATCTTCTTGTCCTTGAGATCGGCGACCGTCCGGATCGGTGAACCCTCCTTCACCATGATCGCGCCCACGGCGGTGGAATAGGGGAACAATGTGAGGTCGCCGCCTTCGGAGCGCTGGCGCGAGACCCACAGCCAGTCGGAAACGATCATGTCGATCGCGCCAGCCTGCATCGCGACGTTGGTTGCATCCTCGCCGGCGAAGTCGATGATCTCCAGATCGATCCCGTTCGCGGCATCGAACTTGTGCTGCCGTAGCGTATCGAGTTCCCAACTCACGGTTCCAAACTTCAGCACACCGAGGCGAATCCTGGCTGCCGCAACGGCTGGCCTGGTAGCAAGAACAGCGGCTGTCCCGAGAACCGCCAGACGCAACGTCATGCGCCGTGAAACCATCATGACACCTCCTCCCCAGGGTTCCGCGCTGCCAAATCAGATGGCTCGTTCCTTGCTCGGAAATGCGCATTTCCAGCGCATGACCTTGAGGGTCGGGTGTTCTTGAGACCATTTCGCGATTTCGCTGGGGGCAAGGAACATGCATTGGAACAGGGTGCCGCGGCTCTCGAAATAGAGATGTTCGTCTCGGCAATTGCTCGGATTGGCGCTGAGGCAAACCGTCAATATGAGATCGACCATGTCCATTCAGCACCTCTTGCGCGTTCCCAAACGCCCATCTCGGCGAGTCCAGCCCAACCAGGAGCCAGGACAAAACCGCCACTTGCCGGATTTCTCAAGGTGCCAATGGAGAAACCGGAATGAGGTCAAGCTACGCGCTCGCCCAATAGCCGTCAACAAAGACGAATGGACAGGATCCTTGAGCACCCAGGCCTCTAAACCTTTGTACGATTGACTTTCACAACATGCCGATTAGCTTCCAGGTGACGTGGCGCGGCTCCACGGGAGAAGCGGAATTTCCACGCCACCGCGTAAGGCGCATGCCGACGGATCAAAGGATCGGCATGCACAAATCGTCCAGGGCACCCAGACGATCAATGAGGAAATACCATGCGCGCAATCGCATTTTTCGCAGTCATGTCCGTTGTGCCCTTCATCGCGAGCCAATCCCAGGCACAGGACGCGGCGGCGGGTGAGAAGGTCTTCGCCAAATGCAAGGTCTGCCATGTCGCCGACCAGGACAAGAACAAGGTCGGCCCGTCGTTGAACGGCGTCATCGGCCGAACAGCCGGCACGCACCCGGGGTTCAGCTATTCTCAGGCGATGGTCGCGGCAGGCAAGTCCGGCGTCAAATGGGATGAACCCACGCTGAAGACTTACCTTCACGATCCCAAGGCCATGGTCAAAGGAACAAAGATGGCGTTTGTCGGCCTCAAACAGGACGAAGACATCGCCAATGTCATCGCCTATCTGAAGCAATTCTCGAAATAGCGCGCCGCCGGCCGTTCGAACTTGCGTTCGGCCGGCGTTCGCCTCGATCACGCATCGGCTTGCAGCCCCTGCATTGCCGAAGGCAGATCGAAAAGGCTGTCGCAAACAAGATCGGCGCCAAGCTCTTCCACCGGAATGTGGCTGTAGCCGCCACGCAGCAGAATGACGGGCATGCCGGCGGCGCGTGCGGCGCCCAGGTCAGCGCCACTGTCTCCGACCAGCAGCGCGTCACCCGGGTCGACGCCTAGTTGTGCCAACGCCAGCAGCAGGGCATCGGGCGCCGGTTTCAGGTATGTCACCGCGTCTCCGCCGACGATCGCACCGAAATATTCCGTCAATCCGAAATGAAGCAGGATTTCGCGGGTCGCCAACTGCGGTTTGTTGGTTGCCACCCCCATGCTTACTCCGCCCAAATGAAAGTGGGTGAGGGCCTCCCTGACGCCAGGCATCAGCCTTGTCAGGCCGGTCAGGTGCCGGCGGTAGATAGGCGCCATGACGCGGTTTGCCTCATCGAGAGCGTTGCCGAGCAGTGGCGCTCCCGATGCCGCGAAGGCTCGCTCGATCAGTTTCCTGACACCGCCGCCGATCATGGCCTTGACCCGGTCCAGGCGCAGCGGCGGCAGATCGCGGCTGGCCAGCAATTCGTTGACGGCGGCCGCTATGTCCGGTGCCGAGTCGACCAGCGTGCCGTCGAGGTCGAACAGGATCGCCTTCGGCGATCGAAGCGGCCTACCTGCGCCGACGTTCATGCGTCATCCTTCCACTTGATCGAGCAGCCGATCGAGGCGACCTGGTCCAGCGGCCCGTCGCCGGTTCGGGCAACCTGCTTCATCGCCTCGAACAGATCGCGTCTCAGCCCGGGCGCTCCGGCTTCTCGTCGCGAGGCGTCCAGCCGACCGCGATATTGCAATCCCAACTCGCTGTTGAACCCGAAGAAATCGGGAGTGCACACCGCCACGTAATCGCGCGCTACAGTTTGGCGCTGGTCGTGCAGGTAAGGGAAGCTGAAGCCGTTCGTCGTGGCGAAGAGCTTCATTTGGTCGAAGGAATCCTCCGGGTAGGTGTCGGCATCGTTCGAGTTGATTGCGACAAAGCCGATACCTTCGGCCTTGAGGTCGTTGGCATCGCGCACGATACGTGAAATCACCGCCTTCACATAAGGGCAGTGATTGCAGATGAAGGCCACGACCAGGCCGTTCGGGCCGGCCTGGCTGAGGATCGAATGCGACCTGCCGTCGACGCCGGGCAAAACGGCATCGATCGCGCGCCAGCCGAAATCGCAGACAGGGGGAACGGCCGCCATGCTTGCCTCCGATGAAATGGTTTACGCGGCTTTCCGGATCGCACCGTCGGCCGCCTGTCGGATGGTTCCAATGTTGGCGCGGTAGGCCGCCTCGGTGCCCCCCTTGAACACGGCCGACCCGGCGACCAGCACATTGGCGCCGGCCGCGGCGACCAGCGGGGCGGTTTCGGCCGTGACGCCGCCATCGATTTCGATGTCAATCGGGCGGTGGCCAACCAATGCCTTGATTCGCCTGATCTTCTCGATGACCGCGGAAATGAAGGCCTGGCCGCCGAAGCCTGGATTGACCGTCATCAGAAGCACCAGATCGAGCCTGTCGAGCACATATTCGATGACGCTCTCCGGCGTCGAAGGATTCAGCGATACGCCGGCCTTCTTGCCGAGATTTTTGATCGCCTGCAGGGAACGATCGAGATGCGGCCCGGCCTCTGCATGCACCGTGATGATGTCGCAACCGGCGTCGGCGAAGGCGGCCAGATAGGGGTCGGCCGGCGCGATCATCAGATGGCAGTCGAAGATTTTGTCCGTTCGGTCGCGGATCGCCTTGATCACCGGCGGACCGAAGGTGATGTTGGGCACGAAGTGGCCGTCCATCACGTCGAGATGGATCCAGTCGGCACCCGCCCGCACGACAGCTTCGACCTCGTCGCCGAGCCGCGAGAAATCCGCGGAAAGCACGGAGGGTGCGATGATTGTCCCGGTGACCATGGTCGTCGTCTCCAATTCTGTCTGCGGTGTTGGTCGCTGCGCCGGCCGCTTCGTCGTGTCAGCGCATCTTCGTCTCCGGTTCGCCTTCCAGTTTCCCTTCCGCGAACACGCGGCTGCCGCGAATGTCGGATTCCTCGATGGTGATAAGATCGGCCTTGGTCAACACCCGGCTGCGCGATGCGAAAAGCCGGTTGGCCTGCCGCAGCCGCGCCCGGTCGAGCCCATTGCGAACCGAACGCGCGTTGGAGAAATGCGGCAGCCTCATGCGGATCGGAAGATACTCTTCGAGCGCCTGGGACGCCGCCTCGCTGAGGCGATAATTCTGCTCCGCGAGCATAATCTCGGCGATCGATTTCAGTTCGCTGACGCCATAGTCAGGGAAATCGAGGTGGTGGGCGATGCGCGAACGCATGCCGGGATTGCTGTCGAAGAAGCGGTCCATCTTGTTCTTGTAGCCGGCAAGGATCACAACCAGATCGTCACGGTTGTTCTCCATGCACTGCAGCAGGATTTCGATCGATTCCTGGCCGTAGTCGCGTTCGTTCTCTGGCTTGTAGAGATAGTAGGCCTCGTCGATGAAAAGCACGCCGCCCATGGCACGCTTGATCACCTCGCGGGTCTTGGGCGCGGTGTGGCCCACATACTGGCCGACGAGATCGTCGCGAGTCACGGCGACCATGTGGCCTTCGCGGACATAACCCAGACGATGCAGGATTTCGGCCATCCTCAGCGCCACCGTGGTCTTTCCGGTGCCAGGATTTCCCGTGAAATTCATGTGCAGCGTCGGCGCGCCCGATGTCAGTCCGAACCTGCGGCGAAGCCGGTCGACCAGGAGGAGGGCGGCGATCTCGCGGATGCGGGTCTTGACCGGCTTCAGGCCAACGAGTTCTCGGTCGAGCTTGTCCATCACCTCGTCGATGTTGGACGCCTCGAACTCGGCCTGCAGATCAACCGTCGCGTCTTGTGCGGCAGCGTCCTTTGTCATCGCGTTCAGCATGGTTCGGCTAGCTCCGCTCGCCTTCGGGCCTGTCGGTCGCATAAGGCACGATCGAATAACCCTGGCTGCGGCCGTCACGCTCCTGGCGCAGCAGCCGGAACCCGGGTTCGCTGGGCGGCCGGTTGACAATGAACGACATGCGCGGCGCTTCCCAGCCTTTGGTCGAATCGAAGGCGGTTACCCGCACATACATGTTCGGACAGGCTTTCCGGCAAGCATTGACCTCGAGCAGTATGCCCGCCGGATCTTTCAAGTCGAACATGGGGTTGCCGTACATTTCCCAATAGGTGTTTCGCGGATGCGGATCGTCCGTGTACTCGACGCTGACCGCCCAATGGTTCTTCAGCGCGTATTTGATCTGCGCCGAAATCTGCTCGTCGGTCAGGTCGGGCAGGAACGAGAACTGCCCCTGTGTGACCTTGTTTCCCGGATTGGTCATCATGACGACGGTTCCTTTCGTCTAGAAGCTGGGCGTTGCGGTTGGCACGAAGTCGGCCGTGTCGGTCGATTCGTAGTTGAAGGTGACGTCCTTCCAGGTCTCCAGGGCAGCCTTCAGCGGCGTGCACCATCTGGCCGCCTGTTCGAGGATCTTGGTCCCTTCGCGCAAATAATCGCGCCCCTCGTTGCGGGCCAGGATCATCGCTTCCAAGGCGACGCGATTGGCCGTCGCGCCTGCCTGGATACCGTCCGGATGGCCGATCGTGCCGCCGCCGAACTGCAGGATGACGTCCTCGCCGAGATAGTGGATCAACTGGTGCATCTGGCCGGCATGGATGCCGCCCGAGGCAACGGGCATCACCTTGTTGAGCGAGGCCCATTCCTGATCGAAGAACAGCCCGGTTTCGAGGTTCTGCGGCGTGCGCTCCTCGCGCAGCGTGTCATAAAATCCCTTGATCATGAGCGGGTCGCCTTCCAGCTTGCCGACCACCGTGCCGGCATGGATGTGGTCGACGCCGGCCATGCGCATCCATTTGCAGATGACGCGGAAATTCATGCCGTGGTTCTTCTGGCGCGAATAGGTCGAGTTGCCGGCACGGTGCAGGTGCAGGATCATGTCGTTGCGGCGTGCCCACTTGGCCATCGACTGGATCGCCGTGTAGCCGATGACCAGATCGATCATCACAATGCAGGAGCCAAGTTGCTTGGCGAATTCGGCGCGCTCGTACATCTCCTCCATCGTGCCGGCGGTGACGTTGAGATAATGGCCCTTGACCTCGCCGGTGGCGGCCGACGCCTTGTTCACGGCCTCCATGCAGTAGAGGAAGCGGTCGCGCCAATGCATGAAGGGCTGCGAGTTGATATTCTCGTCGTCCTTGACGAAGTCGAGGCCGCCCTTCAGCGCTTCATAAACGACGCGCCCGTAATTGCGTCCCGACAGGCCGAGCTTCGGCTTCGTCGTTGCGCCGAGCAGCGGCCGGCCGAACTTGTCGAGCCGCTCACGCTCCACCACGATGCCGGTCGCCGGCCCCTGGAAGGTTTTGAGATACGCCACCGGGATACGCATGTCTTCCAGCCGCAACGCCTTGACTGCCTTGAAGCCGAACACATTGCCGATGATCGATGCGGTCAGGTTGGCGATCGAGCCCGGCTCGAACAGGTCGAGGTCGTAGGCGATGTAGGCGAAGTACTGTTGCTCGGTCTTGGTTCCGGGACCGGTGTTCGGCACCGGCTCGGATCTGAACGCCTTGGCGCGATAGAGCTCGCAAGCTGTCAGCCGGTCGGTCCACACCACGGTCCACGTCGCGGTGGAGGATTCACCGGCGATGGCGGCTGCCGCCTCCTCGTGGTCGACACCGGGTTGCGGCGTGATCCGGAACATGGCGATCAGATCGGTTTCCTTGGGCCTGTAGTCAGGCTCCCAGTAGCCCATCTTCTTGTAGGGGATGACCCCTGACTTGTAGCGCTCCTTGCCTTCCTTGAGCGTCCCCGCTGGCAGTATGTCGATCTTGTTCATGACAGGTCTCCTGTTTGTTGCTCAGGCGGCTTTCGCGGTTGCGATTTGGGGGTCGAGTTTTCCCGCGGCGTAACGTTTCGCCATCTCGTCCATGGCGATGACCTTGATCTTCGAGGCGTTGGACGCCGTACCGAAACGCTCGAAGCGGTCCCGGCAAAGGTCGCGCAAGGCATCCATGGCGGGCTTCAGGAATTTGCGGGGATCGAACTCGCGCGGGTCTTCCGTCGCGACGCGGCGGAACTGCCCGGCCATGGCCATGCGGCAATCGGTGTCGATATTGACCTTGCGCACGCCGTAGCGGATGCCGCGCTCGATCTCCTCGACCGGGACGCCAAAAGTCTGGGGCATCTCGCCGCCGTATCTGTTGATGATGTCCTGCAACTCCTGCGGCACAGAGGAAGAGCCGTGCATGACCAGATGCGTGTTGGGCAGCTTCTCGTGGATCGCCTCGATCACCTGCATGGCCAGGATGTCGCCGTCCGGCTTGCGGGTGAATTTGTAGGCACCGTGCGAGGTGCCGCAGGCAATCGCCAGCGCGTCGACTTGGGTTGCGGTCACGAAGTCGACCGCCTGATCGGGATCGGTCAGGAGCTGGTCGTGGGAGAGCGCGCCCTCGGCGCCGTGGCCATCCTCGGCCTCGCCTTGGCCGGTTTCCAGCGAGCCGAGCACGCCCAGTTCGCCTTCGACGGAAGCGCCGACCCAATGCGCCATACGTGCGACGCGTTCGGTTATGGCGACGTTGTAGTCGTAGCTTGCCGGCGTCTTGGCGTCCGCCATCAAGGATCCGTCCATCATCACCGAGGTGAAGCCGTGGCGGATCGCGGAAAGGCAGGTGGCCTCGCTGTTGCCGTGGTCTTGATGGATGCATAGCGGGATGGTTGGGTGGATTTCGGTCAGCGCCTCCATCATCTTGGCCAGCATGATGTCGTTGGCATAGGTCCGGGCGCCACGCGAAGCCTGGATGATGACAGGCGCGTCGCAGGCCTTGGCCGCTTCCATGATGGCGAGGCCCTGTTCCATGTTGTTGATGTTGAATGCCGGTACGCCGTAGCCGTGCTCGGCGGCATGGTCGAGAAGCTGGCGAAGGGTGATGCGAGCCATTGTGAATCCTCCTAGATGATGAGCTTCAGCGCCGCTGCAGCAACCGCTTCGGACGTTATGTTGAAATGCCGGTAGAGGTCGGGGGCAGGGGCGCTGGCGCCGAAGCCGGTCATGCCGACGAAAGCGCCGGTCTCGCCGATCCAGCGGTCCCAGCCCAGCCGGGCTGCCGCTTCGACCGCGACGCGCGGCGCCGAGCCGAGGACGGCCTTGCGGGTGGCTCTTTCCTGCTCCTCGAAAAGCTCCCAGCACGGCATCGACACGACGGCGGCGGCGACGCCATGCTCGGTCTCCAGCCTTTCGGCGGCAGCAACCGCGATCTCGACCTCCGAGCCGGTGGCGATCAGGGTGACGGCACGGTGCTCGGCTGGTTCGCGCAGGACGTAGGCACCCTGGCGGGAGCGGTTCTCGTCACTGTGCGACCGACGCAGCATCGGCAGGTTCTGGCGCGACAGCACCAGCACGCTCGGCCGATCCTTGCTCTTCAGCGCGAGTTCCCAGCACTCCGCCGTTTCGATGACATCCGCCGGACGGAAGACGTTGAGATTGGGCGTGGCACGCAGCATCGCCAGGTGCTCGACCGGCTGGTGCGTCGGGCCGTCCTCGCCGAGGCCGATGGAATCGTGTGTCATCACATAGATGACGCGCTGGCCCATGAGCGCCGAGAGCCGCATCGCGCCGCGCGCATAATCGGCGAAGCACAGGAACGTACCGCCATAGGGCACGAACCCTCCATGCAGCGCGATGCCGTTCATGGCGGCCGCCATGCCGTGTTCACGAATGCCGTAGTGAATGTAGCGGCCGGCATAGTCACTCGGCGCAATGCGGTTCATGCCCTTGGTGATCGTCAGATTCGAGTGCGTCAGATCGGCCGAGCCGCCGACGGTCAATTCCGTTGCGCCGTTGATGGCCTCCAGCACCATTTCGGAGGCTTTTCGCGTCGCCACCTTGGTTGCCTTCTCGACATGTTCGCGACGAAAGGCTTCGAGCGCGTCGAAGACCGTGTCGGCCAGTTCGGCGGCGACGGCGTTTTCAAAAGCCTCGCGTCGCGGCGAGGCGGCAAGCCGCTGCTCCCAGGCGCGCCGCATCGCTTCGCCGCGACCGGCAATCTCGCGCCAGGCGAAAAGGATATCATCCGGCACCTCGAACGGCGCGTGGGCCCAGCCGATGTTTTCGCGTGTCGCGGCGATCTCTGCTTCACCCAGCGGTGCGCCGTGCGTCTTTTCCGAACCGCCGAGATTGGGGGCACCCATGCCGATCACTGTGCGGCAGGCAATCAGCGATGGCCGATCCGACCGCCGCGCCGCCTCGATTGCCGCGGCGACTGCTGCCATGTCGTGCCCGGCGACACTTTGGACATCCCAGCCGGCGGCCTTGAAGCGCGCCGGCTGGTCCATCGACGTGGAGAGGGAGGTCGGCCCGTCAATGGAAATCGCATTGTCGTCCCAGAAGACAATCAGGCGGGAAAGCTTCAGGTGACCAGCGAGATCTATCGCCTCGTGACTGATTCCCTCCTGAAGGCAGCCGTCGCCCGCAATCACATAGGTATGATGATCGACCAGATCGGCACCGTAGCGGGCGGCAAGCATGCGTTCCGCCAGCGCCATGCCGACCGCCGTGGAAATGCCCTGTCCAAGCGGTCCGGTGGTGGTCTCCACGCCAAGCGCATGGCCGTATTCCGGATGTCCGGCGGTGCGGCTGCCCAGCTGCCGAAATCGCTGCAATTCCTCGACCTGCATGTCTTCGTAGCCGAGCAGATGATGCAGCGCGTACTGCAGCATCGAGCCGTGGCCGGCTGAAAGCACGAAACGGTCACGGTCGGGCCAGTCCGGTCTCGACGGATCGATATTGATGAAGCGGTTGAACAGCACCGTTGCGACATCGGCCATGCCCATCGGCATGCCGGGATGACCCGAATTCGCCTTTTGGACGCTGTCCATCGCCAGCGCGCGAATGGCGTTCGCCATGTCGCGCTCAGAGACGAGAGCGGTTGTGGTGACGGGCTTCAGTGCTGTTTGGCTGGTCATTGCATCCTCCTCACGACACACGGCTCTTGCGTTCAACCAATTGCAGGATGAGCGGCGTCAGGATCAGCTGCATGGCAAGATCGAGCTTGTTGCCTGGCACCACGATGGAATTTGGCCGCGACATGAACGAGTCGTGGATCATCGACAGCAGATACGGAAAATCGATGCCGCGCGGATTGGCGAAGCGGATAACCAGCATCGATTCGTCGGGTGTCGGAATCCAGCGCGCGATGAACGGGTTGGACGTATCGACGATCGGCACGCGCTGGAAGTTGATGGCGGTCTGCGAGAATTGCGGGACAATGTAGCGGACATAGTCGGGCATCCGGCGCAGGATCACGTCCATCACCGCCTCGGTGGAATAGCCGCGTGTCGAACGGTCGCGATGGATCTTCTGGATCCATTCGAGATTGATGACCGGCACGACGCCGATCTTGAGATCCGCATGCTTGGCCAGATTGATCGTGTCGGTGACGACACAGCCGTGCAGCCCCTCGTAGAAGAGCAGGTCGCTGGGAGCGAATTCGCGCCATTCGGTAAAGGTTCCCGGTGGCGTGCCGTGCTGCTTTTCCTCTTCCTCATCATGAATGTAGGTGCGGGTCTTGCCGGTTCCGCGACGGCCATATTCCGCGAACACCTCTTCGAGAATTCCGAGTTCGTTGGCCGCGGCATTGAAATGGGTGAAGTTCGGGTTGCCGGCCTTTTCCTCCTCGGCCACCTTTGCCTTCATCGCCGCGCGGTCGTAGCGGTGAAATGCGTCGCCTTCGATGAAAGCGGCCTCGATGTTCTCGCGCCGGAAAATCAGCTCGAAGATGCGCTTGACCGAGGTCGTGCCGGCGCCCGACGACCCGGTGATGGTGATGATGGGGTGCTTGGCTGACATGGTGCAGCTCAGGCTCTGAACAGGCCGCGGCGGCTGAACAGCGGCGCACGCTCACCGATGTTGCTCGGCTCTGTGTGGTAGCGCGTGATGCGCGCGACTTCCCGCGCCGACCCGAAGATCATCGGCACGCGCTGATGCAGGCTCTCGGGCTCGATTTCCAGGATGCGGGTGATCGCGTCGGTGGCGGCACCACCAGCCTGCTCTATGAGATAGGCGATCGGGTTGGCCTCGTAGACGAGGCGCAGCCGTCCCTGACCATAGCCCTTGCGCCGATCGCCGGGGTAGAGAAAAACGCCGCCGCGCATCAATATGCGGTAACAGTCGGCGACCAGAGAGGCGATCCAGCGCATGTTGAAATCCTTCTCGCGCGGTCCTTCGGTGCCCTCCAGGCAGTCGTCGACATAGAGCCGCACAGCCTCGTCCCAGTGCCGGTAGTTGGCGGCGTTGATGGCGAACTCCTGAGTGCGTTGCGGAATGATCCGGCTTTCATAGGCCTGGACGAAGGTGCCGAGCCTTGTCGAGAAGACGAAGACATGCGTGCCGCTGCCGAGCGACAGGACGAGTGCCAGCTGCGGCCCATAGATGAAGAAACCGGCGCCTAGCTGGTTCACGCCCGCCTGCAAGAAAGAGGCGGCCGGATCAGCGTCCGGCGCGCCAGTTGCGGTCAGGAGCGAGAAGATCGTTCCGATCGACACGTTGGTGTCGATGTTGGAAGAGCCGTCGAGCGGGTCGATCGCAATGGCGAGTGGCGCTTGCCTGTCGAGCAGGACTGGCTGCTCCAGCTCCTCGGAGGCGTAAAGCGCCACCGGCGCACGGCGCATGGCGTCGAGGAAGATGTCGTCGGAGAAGACGTCGAGATCCTTCTGGACGTCGCCGTCGGCATTGGCGCCACGGGTCTCGGCAAAGGCGGCGCCGAGCACCCCTTGGTTGATGGTGTTGCGGACCTTGATGGCGGCCTGTGTCAACTGACGGACGGTCGTCACAACGGCCGAGCGGAATTCGTCTGGCTGGCCGAGATAGGAGTTCAGAAAAGCGTCGAGCGTTGCCGCTGGCATCGTAACCTCCCCTCCGGCCGCATCTCCTCGGAGCGGCTGGACTGGAGGAATGGAAACAAACGTCACACGATAAGTAAAATTCAATAACTTTACCTGGTCAGTAAAAATAACTTAGTATGCGACATGAGAAACCTCACGCTCAAGCATTTCAAGACCGTCCAGGCAATCATCAAGTGCGGCAAAATTGTCAGCGCAGCCAAGATGTTAGGCCTGTCTCCTCCAGCGCTGACAATCCAACTGCGACAAGTGGAGGAAGAATTCCAGCTGGCTCTGTTCGACCGAACGTCGGACGGCATGCGTCCCACTGCCGCAGGTCTGGCTTTCGTCGAGACAGCGCAGGTTATCGAGGAGCATCTCGGTTTGCTCGAAGACAAGATGGATGCCATCAAGGGCGTACGCACCGGCAGCTTGAGGCTCGGCGTCGTTTCCACAGCCAAATATTTCGCGCCGCGGCTGATGGCTGCGTTCATGAAGGACCATCCCGACATCGACATGCGGCTTGCCATCGGCAATCGTGCCCAGACGATCGACAACCTCAGGAACCACGACATCGATATCGCGCTGATGGGGCGTCCGGCGAAAGAGGTTCCGGTGCGTGCTTCGGTCTTCGGTGATCATCCGCTGGTCATCATCGCGCCGCCCGACCATCCCTTGGTGGCGGCGCGCGATATCTCCAAGGAGCGGATTGCCGAGGAGCATTTCCTTATTCGCGAGCCCGGCTCCGGAACCCGTATCTCGTTGGAAATATTCCTGAGCGACGTGCCTGGGCGCATCGACGACCTCGGTGTCGAGATGGCCTCGAACGAAACGATCAAGCAGGCGGTGATGGCTGGTCTGGGCATCGCCTTCATCTCTGCTCACACCATCGCTGCGGAAACCGAGGCAGGCCGGCTTGTCATCCTCGACGTTGTCGGCATGCCGATCCGCCGACAATGGTTCTCGGTGATGCGAACCGATCACGCAATCTCGCCGGCGATGGCCACATTCAACGATTTCCTGATGCGCAAGGGCGCAATGTACCTGCCCCTTTTCGGAAAGCTGTATCCAGACAAGGCTGGATGACACTGCACGAGCGCAACGGATGAAAGTCCGGTGGAGAACGCCCGCGCTCGTTGGTATTATATAAGCGATATGTTATGTTGCAGTGCGAAAGAGCGGGGGCCACGTCCTTTCACACCGTAAGCGATCTGTATGTGCAACCCCTGCAGACTGTTCGGAACTCTCCCGGGTATGGGTTCGGGAATTCGATGGGGAAAAGGGGTAATGCTTTACACACTCGTTATGATGGTCTGCCTGACGGATGGACCGCGGACCTGCGAACAACGCGAGGAAATGGTAGACGGTCTGGCGATGAATCCCGGGACTGCCTTCATGCAGGCGCAGCCGCTGGTGGCAAGGTGGATCGAGACGCATCCCGGTTATTTCGTGCAGCGCTGGCGTGTGCTGCCTGGCAGAGAGTCGTGAGACAGGCGGCCAAGGTCTATTTCTTCACGATGAGCGTTTCCGAGACAGTCTTCGACAACTGGTAAAGCCGCTGCTCGATTATCGTCGGCACATCGCAGACATAAGTCAGCGACTGGACGCGTTCGTTGAAAATTCGCGTCGCGAAATTCAGTTGATCGGTTCGCCGTTCTACTTCGTCCGGATCCGCATCGGCCTTGGCGCGCAGCGCGTCCACTTCGGATGCTTCCTTGCGCAACTGTGCCGCCATTTCCAGCTGTTTGTGGGCATAGCGGGAGATGCCGGAGATCACGTGCGAACGCTCGGCGTCCATGTGATCGAACATTCCCTGCACCAGCATCGTCATTTTGGTTGCGACCTGCTCGGGCGGTAGGGAAGTCGCGAAATCCTTGATCTCCTTCTGGGCTTGTGCAATCGGCGTCCGCCGGGCCGCCACAGCATCGACAAGCGCCGACACGCCTGGATCCTTCGCCCAATCCTTCGCGGTCGCCGGAAGCTCCGGCCCATTCCAGATCTGGCCAAGCGAGAGCTGTGGCACCTTACGCTGCATGCAGGGCCAGTCGGGATCGGTGTTTGCCGCGGCGGCGCCCTCCATCGACGCAAGCGTGGTGACCAGAACCAGAGTGTGAACAAGTCTCATTCGCGCCATCAGGCGTTTCCTCCCATGTCCTGTTTGCGGATCACCAAACCGCGCGAAGGGTCGTATGCGATGATGGCGCCGCCCAGGAACAGCAGCGTGCAGCCGGCGACGACGCCCAGCGACAGCCATTCGATCTGCCCGTAGAAGGCAAAACGGATCAGTTCGACGGCATAGGTGAACGGGTTGCAGAGGCAGATCTTGTAGAGCAGGGGGCTCGCCTCCTGGATGCGCCACAAGGGATACAGCGCCGGAGACGCGAAATAGCCGGGAAAGATGACGAAGTTCATGATGCCGGCGAAGTTTTCAAGCTGCTTGATCAGCGAAGACAAGAGCATGCCGAGCGCGCAAAGCATCATGCCCGACAGGAACAGTGCCGGCAGAACATAGAGATAGCCGAGTGGCGGCGCTTTGACGCCCCACAACCAGGCAACGATCAGGAACGCGTAGACCTGCACGATCGATACGGCCACACCGGCCAGCATCTTCGACACCAGCAGGAACCAGCGCGGAAACGGGCTGACCAGCAGGATGCGCATGTTGCCCATCTCGCGGTCGTAGACCATCGACAGTGAAGACTGCATGCCGGAAAACAGCAGGATCATGCCGCAAAGGCCCGGCGTGATATAGACCTCGTAGAGCACATAGGTCTTGTAGGGCGGGATGATCGACACGCCAAGCACCTGGCGAAAGCCGGCCGCGAAGATGAACAGCCAGACCAGCGGCCGGACCAGCGAGGAAATGAAGCGTTCGCGCTGGTGCAGGAAGCGCAGGCACTCGCGCAGGACGACGCCTTTCAGGCAAATGAGATAGTGGCGCAGGCCGAATGGCTCGGACCGCACCGGCATGATGCCGGCGACCTTTCCGGGCATCGAAGGGGCGCTCATGGCGACGTCTCCGTCATGCCCGCCGCATCGACGCGGCTGAGCTTCGAAAAGGTTTCGCGAATCGAACTTCCGCCGTTCGCACGGATCACATCCGACACCTTGCCGCTGGCGACCAGGTCACCCCGCCGCAGTATGATGACATGGTCGGCGTCTTCGACTTCGTCGATCAGATGCGTGGCCCAGAGCACGCCGATGCCCTCTGCTTGGACGAGCTTGCGGATGGTGGCGAGGATGCCCGCGCGAGATTCGATATCCAGGCCGACGGTCGCCTCGTCAAGCAGGAGCAGGGAAGGTCGGTGCAGCAGCGCCCTGGCGATTTCGATGCGCCGCATCTGACCGCCGGAGAGGCTGCGTGCCTTGTCATGCTGGCGGCCCTGCATGTCGACCGTTTCCAGCAGCGCGGCAATGCGCTGGCGAGCTTCGCGTCCGCCAATGCCATGCAACGAGGCATGGTAGGAGAGATTCTGGTAGACGCTGAGGTCGAGATCGAGCGTGCGTGCCTGGAACACGATGCCGACCCGCCTGAGTGCTTCGCCGGACGCGCGGCGAATGTCATGGCTGAAGATGCGGATCGATCCGTGACGCGTGTCGTAGAGGTGGCTTATCAGTGAGAACAGCGTCGTCTTGCCGGCCCCGTTGAGGCCGAGCAGAACGGTGAAAGTCGCCGGCGCGATCGAGAAGGAGACGTCGTTGAGCGCCCGCTTCTGGCCATAGGAATGGCTGACGGCTCGGACATCGAGCGCCGCCACCTCGTCTCCCGGTCCGCTTGTCCTCATATGCTGCATACCGGATCGCTCCTTCAGGACGCGTTGGCCTATTGGCGCCCCTGATCGCCTTTTGTCTTACTTGATCGTAATCTTGCCCTTCAGTCCCTTGTCGGCAAGGTCGGGAACCGACCAGGTATATTCGCCCGGGCGAACGGTATGGAACTGCACCTGGATCGTTCCCGCGTCGTCGAATTCCAGCCAGGCCGGTCCGCCGTCCATATGCACTTCCAAATCGTTGATGACGATCTGGTCCATCCAGACATTGCGGAAGAGATCGGTCACGAACTTGTACTCGAAACCGCCCTTGGACGTGATCTTCCAGCGATAGCCCTGGCCGGCGATCAGCTCGAAGTCCTTCTGATTGACCGCATAGGTGGAATCGGCCGAACCGATAATCAATTCCGGCAGGTTCTTGCTGGCACGCGACGGTTTTGACGTCGCATCGTCGGCGTTTGCTACGATCGGAGCAAGGACAAATCCGGCGAGCGCGGCGAAGAAAAACCTACGGCAAAGTTTCATGTCTTGAGCCTCCCGATGATCAATGTCTGCTATTTGGGCGAAATGACCACACCCCAGGGCTGCTGGCCCACAGTGAGCGATTGGACCGGCTCGTCGGTGGCCGTGTCGATGAAGGTGATATCGTTGGAATTGCCATTCGTGGTGATCAGCGTTTTCTGGTCGGGCGTGAAGGCCAGATGCCAGACGCGCTGGCCGACGAGGATGTATTTTTCCACCTCATAAGTGTCGGTATTGATCACCGCGACATGGTTCGCCGGGCCGAGCGCGACATAGGCTTTCTTGCCATCGGCGCTGATGGCGATGCCTACCGGCTGGATGGTTTCGGCCCGCAGTCCCTGAATCGCGAACTGGATCTTCTTCACCACTTCGCGTTTGGCGTTGTCGATGACGCTGACGGTGCCGCCGACCTCGGCGCTGACCCAGACCTGCGAGCCGTCGGGCTTGAATTCGGCGAAGCGAGGGCGCGTGTCGACCAGCACATTGTCCGTCACCTCATGCGTGCCGGTGTCGATGAAATGCGCCATGCTGGTGGTTTCCGAGGTGTTGACCATGGTCTTGCCGTCGGGGCTGACACCCATGCCTTCCGGCTCCACGCCGACTGGTATCTCGGCCAGGACCTGCTTGCTTTCGACGTCGATGGCGGTGACGAGATTGTCGTCCTCATTGGCGACATAAAGCGTCTTGCCGTCGGGCGAGAGGACGAACAATTCGGGATCGGGGCCGGATGGCAGCGTACCGACGATTTCAAGTGTCGCGGTGTCGATGATTTGGATCGTGTCGTCATCGCTGGCGCATAGATAGACGAATTTGCCGTCATGCGAGATGGTGATGCCGCGAGGTCTCTGGCCGACTTCGACGGTCTTCACCACCTGCATCGTCGCCGTGTCGACGACGGTCATCGTGTTGTCCTTCTCGTTGGACACGTAAGCCGTATAGGCCGATGCCGGGCTGGCCGTGAAGCCGGCCGCGAGAATGGCGAATGCGCAAGCTCGTTTCTGCACGCAAATTCCTCCCGATTGACTCTACTTGAGAGCGCACTTCGTTTCCGGCTGATCGACACCGAGAGTGTCGAGTTCGGAGACCTGGTGAAGATAGCCCTCCTGTGGCGATGTCGAGACGACCGACTTGGTGTCGCCAAGCAAGATCGGCTGGCGAAGCTGGAGGTTCCATTTGCGGAAGGTCAGCTTCTGCCCCTTGAAAGCAGCAACCGAAAAATCGTCAGAGCGTATATAGTCGCTGATCTTTTTCGCATCGTCGCCCTTGGTGCGCGTGGTGGCCTCGCCGACCGCACGCACCGCGGTCCAGGCCGACATGTCTTTGGAGAGCATCCGCCGGCTCGTCGTCTTCAGGAAGCGGCTCTGCATCTGGATGCCGCCCCATTGTTCGCTGGCGGGATGCCATGACGATGCAACCAGACCGGCCGTGCCGGCGACCAGCCGCGGCGTCCAGGTGCGGTAGGGCACGTAGGTGCCGAAAACCTCGCTTTCGTCGGCGACAAGCACCACGTCATGCTCCGGCACGTCTTGCGTGAACACGGAAATCTGCTGCTGTATCTGCGTGGCGCCGGTGTCGGTGCGCCTGGCTGTGCCGGTATCCTTGAATTCCTTCTCGGCGACGATCTGGCCGCCGAAGCGGGTTGCCGCGCGGCGCAGCGCATCGGCGTAGAGATGATCCTGCTCATGCGATCCATAGAGCAGCACCCAATTCGGCCACTTCTTCACCATGAGATACTGCGCCAGCGCGTCGGCCAGCATGCTGCGCGTCGGCGCGATATGGAAAACGTTGATGCGGCAGTCCTCCTCGCGAAGGCTGTCGTCGGTGGCGCCGACGTTGAAGATCAGCACGCCTTTGTCGCGGGCGATGTCGGCGATCGACAGCAATTGTTTGGCTGAAAGATCGGCGACCACATAGCGGTCGCCCTTGGCGATCATGCCTTCGAATGCCTGAACCGCGTCGCCGTCGGGCTTGACCTCGGTCACGTCGAGGCTGAATTTCTGGTTGGTGAACTTTCCCGTCGTGTTGTTGTCGCCGATCGCCACCTCGGCGCCGGCGACACCTTCGTCACGTGGCGGCAGGTCGAGCATGGAAAGCGTCAATTGCGGTGCGTAGGCCCGCAAATAGCCTATCTTGATTTCAGTTATCTTTTTTTCCGGCTTCGCCACCGTTTCCTGGCCTGTCGCGTCGGAAACGTTGACGGTCAGGGAAAAAAAGCACAAAAAGGCAGCGAGAGTGCCTGGCACCGCGCTCGTCATCGATAGTAATTACCCATTCTTGCGCAGAGGTTCGACGGTTGCCGGACCCGCGCCAAGTCAAGGTGCCCATGATCAACTTAGCCGACCCGCAAAATTTATCAAACCCTATAGGACGACTTTTCGCGCCTGCCAGAACGGTGCGGAAGGTCGCCAGCATCGATTCGCATGGCAAC